>NZ_BAAGUS010000006.1:0-221379 GCF_054781275.1 Nocardioides ginkgobilobae
GCGCATCTCAATCAGCAGCCAAGGCGCCCCAGGAGAAGCCGGGCGGCCAATCCACCGGAGCCACCAGCAAGGCGATCAAGGCTCAGCCACACCCGACCCTCCCGGGCCAGCCAAGAACTTACGGATCCGGGCTAAGTGTTGGGGCGCAGAGTGAGGGCGTAGAGGGTGCTGCGGCGCCGGTGTCAGCACACCCATGGTCAGCAAGACTCTAGTGCCCGCCAAGCGCGTAAAAGCATGGGAAGCGCGCGGGTCTCGTGAGACCGAAGTTGGGTTGAAGGGGTGCCAACGAGCGGCCGTCCTGACACGATGCCAGTAAGTAAAGAAGTCGTCGCGGGGTTGAGTGCATTGATGTGGGAGCCGGGATCAACACGGACGGGTGTTGGCAACCGAGACCTGCTCGATCGGCGGGAGGCCGCTTGGCGGCCGCGCCTCGAGGTGGTCTCGCTGGTAGCCGAGGCTCTGGACGAGGTCGACGGTTCTGACCGTGACGAGGCGCTCGAGGCCCTCGGACGCGTCTACGCCGTCCAGTCGGGACCCAGGACTCGTATGAAGATGCTCGAGCGATGGCCATCTGTCCACGTCCTCGTCACGGCGGGGGTGGCCGCCGATCACTACGAATCGGGCACGTTCTGGCCCAAGCTTGTCGCCGCTCTGGGTGTTCGGGGAGATCAGGCCTTCCACCGCGAATGGGGCGAAGCCTTCTTGCGGAACCTCGAGCAGATCGGCCTGCCTGCTTTTCGCGACAATGGCGCTGACGCCGGCACCAGGTACGTCGGACGAATCCTCATGCACTCGGGCATGCCGACGTACTGCTTGCGGGACTTCTACCGCCTGATCGTCGAGCGGCGTCGCCGTACGCCGGGCCTATCCCCGGAGGAGTTTGTGTCCTGGTCCGGCACCCGCGCCTCCGTGGGTGCGTTGCCTGACGTCGACAAGCCGGTGTCGAGGTTCCTTCAACATGGTGGAGAGTTCGCGATCGACGTCAGCGAGCGGGCTTTCGACCTGCTCGATGCCGTCTCCGCCGGAGGTGACGGGACGGACGTGCCGTTGCCGGCTCGCTTCCGAGAGGTTGCTCTGGCACGGCACGCGGCCGGTGAACTCACCGCGGTCCCACAACGGAGCGCGACGGCGGGTGGAGCGGAGGAGTCGCGTCCCCAGTTGGTCGTCGATCCGTTCGGGCAAGGCCTGATCCTGCGGTTGCCCCCAGTCGGGGATGCGCCAGACGGCCAAGCCGTGTGGTTGGTCACTCTCGACGGGAAGACCCACCAGGTAGGCACTCGTGCGCTCTTCCCCGGGTCCAACGAGCCGGCACCGCAAACCGATGTCCCGATGACGGCTCCAGTCCGGAAGGCGTCGGCAGCCTTGCTCGGGAGGACCCACCTGAGTGCCGACCTCGTCGTCGTCGACGAGAACGAGCCGCTCATGGCGTTCGCGGAAAACGGAACCCTGCTACCGGCAGGGTCCCCGCTGGGTCGAGTCCCGACGTGGCTTTTGTTCCCGGGCGAGCCGGCTGAACTTCGCTTCGTGGGTGCTCCGACAGTGCTGTCCGAAAGCCCGCTGCCTCCCGGTTGGAGCGGCTGGTGCCTGCAGCTGGTCGACCTGGCACACGTTTCTGAGGTTGCGCTGGCAGCCGGTGGCCGGCCCCGGCCTGTTCGGGACCGGTCCTCAGCCCGCATCCTCTGCGACGAGCCCGTAAGGGGAGTCAGGACGTCGGCCGGCCTCCCGGTCATCACCGAGCGTCCTCGTGTGGAGCTCCCCGATGTGCTGAGCGAGGCTCGATGGGAGGTCGCTCTTCTCGATGCCGAAGGCGACACGATCGCACGCTGGCTCAACGACGGCAGCGTTCCGGATCCTCAGTCAATCTGGGACGCCGTGCCACAGCCGACCTTGGGCACTTTCACGATCCGCGTTCGGGGGCCGTGGGGGAGGGGCGCTCAGCGCACGTTCACCTTGGCGCAGGGGTTGCGGGTCGTGTTCGATCCTCCATGGCGCCGCTTCGTTCCACCTGCGGGACTCCAGCCGGCGACCGCCTCACTCTCCGTGCCAGCTGGCATGGACGCCAACGAGAAGCAGCTCACCTATTCCGCAAGGAAGAAGGACGCATACGTGCGCCTCGGGGCACACGGTGTACACCGCACGCTGACGGTCACCCCGCCGCACATGTCGGTCGCCTACCAGTCTGACGAGACGACCACCCCGCCCTCCATACGACCGCTGATGCTCTTCAGCGAATCGATCACAGAGTCATCCGGCACCCTGGTCCTGAACCTCGAGGCGTCGGGTGCCCCCCGGGTACATGTCCGGACCGCAACGGGTGTCGCTCAATTGCTGGATCCAGGAGCCGAACGGGCTGGTGTCTACAGGTTCGACCTGAGCCGGCTGGCGGATACTTTTCGCGCGCATCCACAAGGCGAGCTGTCACTAGATCCCGAGGGTCAGGTCGTCGTCGCGAGATTTCGACCCCAGCGGTTGTTCGCGGAGATCGTCGCCGACGGTCCCTCGCTGCACTTCACCGAGTGCGTGGAGGTCGAGGGACTCACTGCGCTCGTGTACCCGACGCGGGCTCCATGGCGCGGGGCGACCGTCCTCCCGATCACGGAAGGCCACGCCGCCCTCCCACCTGACCTCGTAGCTGCTGGGCCATTGGTGGTTGCAGTTCGGCTCGAGGACCCGTGGGCTCCTCTCCCGGTCCCGGTGTGGCCGGAGCGCCGGCAGTGCACCACGGTGGACGCGGCGGGATGGCTGAGGGACGGGGCCGAGTCAGAAGGGTCGCTCTCCGCGTTCCTGGCTGGCGAGGGCGACCCGCCACGCGAGGTCGACTTCGACCACGCCTGGGCGGTGAGGACCCGGCTAGGCAGCCTCGCCTTGGGTGACCGAGCCGGGGAGGTTTGTGCCGCGATCGATCAAGCGATCAAGCAGGCCCCCCGCGATGCCCTGCTCGCGCTCAGCGCATCCGAGAGTGCCACCAGCAACGTCGCGTCGATCCTGATCGAGACTGGACTGGTACAGGCGGATCTGCGGTCCGCGCACGGTGACAGCGCGCCGCGGTGGACCGCCATCACGGCACTACCCACAGCGCTGCTCTGTGCCGCCGATCAGATCTGGGAAGCCGAGGAGGTCGAAGCCGCGACGGAGGTGTGCGGGGACGTCGTCGCTGAGCTGCTGGATGGCCGAGATCCTTTCGCGGCCCAGGGCCGCCTCGATGATGCGGCGGAGATCTTTGACAGGGTGCCGATGATGCGCGACGAGTTCGTGCGCAGCTGTGGGCTTGTTCCCCGTGGTCTTCTCATGGGCGACACGCGGGTCCTCGCTGTCATGGACTTCATCAAGCACCGCCGGGACGAGCGCCTCGAGTGGATGATCAGGAACGCGCACAAGGTCCTCATCGAGAACGAACGACTGCTCAGGATGATCGGGGATCCCGTCGCCAGTTCGGCATTCGTGGCCCGGTGCCATCCGACGGCTTCAGGCGGCTGGCGGGTTGTTCCATCGCTGTCGCTCGGTCTCGCGTTGGCAGCACGTCATGCGGCTCGTGGCAACGAAGTTGCCGCGGGGTGGCTGCCGTCGGTGCGGCGTCCATGGTCTGATCTGGCGAAAGTCGTGCCCAGCCTCGTGACGACGGACCTGTTGCTGGCGGAGTTCCTGGTGGCCTCGACCGGCCCTGACAGCAGGAGAACACAGTGAGCTCGAGCATCGATGCCGTAGCCGCGTCGACCCAGATCACGTCTACATACCGGCGCTACCTGCAATCGCTTCTCTCGGTTCGCGAACCGGCGCTCGATGCCGCTCTACGCCATGAGATCGAATCCACCGTGATGTTGGACAAGGGGCCCTACCTCGAGGCGACCCCTCCGTACGCCCCAGGTGCCACGCTCCGAGACTTGGTTGCGGACAACGTGCTGTCGCCCGGGTTCGAAGGCTTGGAAAGTCCGGCGCTGCCGCTGAGCCGCCCGTTGTACCGACACCAGGAGCAGGCGCTACGCAAGGTGGCGTCAGGGCGCAACGTGGTCGTGGCCACCGGGACCGGTTCAGGTAAGACAGAGTCCTTCCTGATCCCGATCCTGGACTCCCTCGTGCGTGAGCAGGAAAACGGCACCCTGGGCCCCGGCGTCCGAGCACTCCTGCTCTATCCAATGAATGCTCTGGCCAATGACCAGATGAAGCGCCTGCGAGAAGCCTTGGCCGGCTACCCCTCCATCACCTTCGGGCGCTACACGGGCGACACCCAGGAGGACCCGCGACGAGCGCGGGAGCTCTTCGGCGAGCTCAACGTGGGTCAGCCGATCTTGCCGAACGAGCTGTTGAGCCGCGTCGAGATGCGCGCAACGCCGCCGCACCTGTTGCTCACCAACTTCGCCATGCTCGAGTACCTCCTGCTTCGTCCGAAGGACATGGACCTGTTCGCCACGGGTGCAGAGTCGAACTGGCGCTTCCTGGTGGTGGACGAAGCGCACGTGTACGACGGCAGTCAAGGAGCGGAGATCGCCATGCTCCTGCGCCGCGTGCGCGACCGCGTGGCACCTAATCGTCCTCTTCAGTGCATCGCGACGTCCGCCACCGTTGGCCAGGACGCTGACCCGGCCGCAGTCACCCGATTCGCCTCCAATCTGTTCGGTCAAGCCTTCGAGTGGGAAGCGGACGCGCCTCAGCGGCAGGACTTGGTTGTCGCCACGCGAGTTCCTACCCCGCCCGGCCCCTTCTGGGGGCCGATGAGCGCCTCGCAGTACGTGGAGCTGGCGCGTCTTCGCCACGATGAGCTGGCGATGTGCGAGCTCATGCGCACCGCAGGATGGACGGGGGATGAGACCGCAGCGGAGGCACTGTCGCACGAAGGGTCGTTGGGCCGACTGCGCTCCTTCCTCGCCGCAGGCCCCAAGACGATTGAGGAGGTGGCGGCCTACCTGTTCCCAGAGAACGAGGATCGGCTCGCCGCCCTCCGGGCAATGGTGGATCTCGCCAGCTCACTCACGCTGCCTGACGGCACTACGCCGCTGTCGGCTCGCTATCACCTGTTCCTTCGCGCGACCGAGGGTGCGTTCGCTTGCCTTTCGCCCAAGGGCCCGCACGTGCATCTCGCGCGACACGAGACTTGCCCCGATTGTGAGGCGCCTGCCTTCGAGATCGGGTCCTGCAAACGTTGCGGCGCGGTCCATGTCATTGGCACGCCGACTCCCGAGAACGGGGTGCTCCGCTTCCGCCCTCGGGGAGCGAGCTCAAAGGGCACCTGGCTCGTCCTAGGCGAGCATGAGGCGCTCGAGGACGAGGACGAGGCGGCGGTGCTCGAGGATGCGGTCGACGTCGAGGCTGAAGAAGCCGAACTCTGCACCAGCTGCGGCGCCCTCTCCGAGACGCACATCAAGAGCTGTCCCTCGTGCGGTTCGTCTTCCCTGCGCAGCGTGCGGAAGTTGAAGGTCAAGGGAGAAGAGGTCGCCGGGTGCCTGGTGTGCGGAGCTCGCGGCTCCGGGACGGTGAGGCGCTTCGAGACTGGCGCCGACGCCAGCGGCGCCGTGATCACCACTGCTCTCTACCAGAACATTCCGCCGAGTGACGATACACATGACGGACAGCGTCCTGGTCAGGGTCGCAAGCTCCTCGCATTCAGCGACAGCCGCCAGGCAGCCGCCTACTTCGCGCCCTACCTCGAAGACTCCTACGGCAGAGTGCAGCGCCGCCAGCTCCTGAGCCAGGGGCTGCTGAAGGCACGAGCGCATCTCGAGCCGGCAGCCGTCGAAGACCTCGTCTTCAGCACTCGCGCGTGCGCGTCTGCAGTAAAGCACTTCCCAGGCGGGATGACTGCCCAGCAGCAATCGCGCATCGTCGCGCCGTGGGTGATGGCCGAGGTTCTGGCCACCGATGATCGCCAATCTCTTGAGGGCTTGGGTTTGCTCAAGGTGGCGCTCTATCGAGACCCCACATGGTCAGCGCCCAAACCGCTCCTCGATCTTGGACTCAGTGAGGCTGAGGCCTGGGCATTCATCGAGGAACTCGTGCGCTCCCTTCGGCAACAGGGTGCCGTGACAATGCCAGAGGACGTTCCGCCCAACGACGAGATCTTCGCTCCGCGGCTGGGTCCCGTCCGGGTTCGGCTCTCCGGCCCAGAGCCGGTGCGCAAGGTCTTGTCATGGCTGCCGGGCAAGGGCAGCAACCGCAGAGTCGATTACACACGCCGAGTCCTGGAGCGCTTGAACTCACGAGGCGACCCCATCCAGTTGCTGACTGGCCTTTGGACCTTTCTCACAGCTGACCACATGCCGGTGGACTGGCTGAGCAAGGTCGCCGAGCAGGGACTTGGCGTCGTCCACCAGGTCAACCACGAACGTTTGCGACTTTCCGTGGTGACCGATGAGCAGCCGGTGTACGTGTGTGACGTGTGCCGGCGAACCTCGCCCTCGTCCGTGCGAGGCGTCTGTCCCGCCATCGCATGCGACGGCGAGTTGGGTCCCTTCGTCCCACCTGCCGCGCAAGAAGACCGCGACCACTATCGGTCGGTCTACCGCATGCCCAATGCTGTTCCCCTCCGAGCGCTCGAGCACACAGCTCAATGGACCAACACCGAGGCTGCGCTGGTCCAGCAGCAGTTCATCCGTGGTGAGGTCAATGCGCTGTCGTGCTCCACGACGTTCGAGCTCGGCGTTGACGTGGGGGAGCTCCAGGCGGTGATGCTGCGAAACATGCCGCCCAGCACTGCGAATTACTTGCAACGTGCTGGCCGCGCTGGTCGGCGTGCTGGTGCGGCTGCCCTGGTGGTGACCTACGCGCAACGCCGCTCGCACGACCTGACTCGGTTTGCCGAGCCCGAGGTGATGATCACCGGGGCCGTCCGTGCGCCGTACGTGCCCCTCACCAACGAGAGGATCGACAGGCGGCACGCTCACTCGGTCGCGATGTCGGCATTCTTTCGCTGGCTCTTCGAATCGACCGGACGCATTGATCGCTCTGCCGGCGAGTTCTTCTTGACCACCGACGGCAACTCGCCATCCGTGGACCTCGTCCCTGGGTTCCTCACACCGGCGCCGACTTCCGTTCGTGACTCTCTCGAGCGAGTCCTGCCAGCCCAGGTCGCAGCTGAGCTGGACATCGCTGGGGGTGCTTGGGCGACGCGACTGATCGAGCTGCTCGAGACGGTGCGGCAGGAGCTCACTCGCGATGTCGGCATGCTCGAGGAACTCCGTGACGAGGCCGCAGCTGCGCAGAAGTTCACCCTGGCGCAGCGCTACCAGCAAGTGGGGCAGACCTTGCGCAAGCGTGACCTGCTCGGCTTTCTGGCGAACCGCAACGTGCTACCGAAGTACGGCTTCCCCGTCGACTCGGTTGAGCTGCGCACCGACTTCGGGTACGGCAAGTCAGCTGGCGCCAATCTCGACCTGACCCGCGACCTCGCGCAGGCCATCTACGAGTACGCACCCGACGCAACCCTGGTAGCGGGAGGCAAGCTGTGGACCTCCCGCGGCATATATCGACTTCCAGGTAGGGAGCTCGTCGAGTACAGGTACGCCGTCTGCAAACGCTGCGGCGGCTTCCGTCATGCGCTCGCAGACGTCGACCCGGCGTGCCCCCACTGCGGTGACGTGGCGACGTCGGCCGCCCGGACTCTCACGATCCCCGAATTTGGCTTTGTGGCCGACCGGGAGCCGCAGAAGCCCGGGCCCAGGCCGCCGCGTAGGTCATGGAGCGGAGCCGTCCACGTCCTGGCCCCTCCGGTGGAGATCAAGGAGACGTCCATGGCGCTCAAGGGCGGCCGCCTTGACGTCGCGGTCGGCCAACGGGGACGCCTCATCGCTGTCGCCGACGGCCCGATCGGGATGGGCTTCTGGCTCTGTGACTGGTGTGGCTATGGGTCGGCGCGTGCGCTGCACGTCAGCAAGCCACCGAAGCACAATCACCTGCTCCGCAATCAACCCTGCAACGGCTCACAGCGGTTGCTTGACCTCGCGCACGTCTACGAGACCGACTTGATGACGATCGACCCGTTCCTGCCGGGCTTTCACGGCACCCAGGCTGCCTGGAAGTCGGTCCAGTACGCCGTTCTGGAGTCAGCCTGCGATGTGCTGGAGATCGCCCGTGACGACTTGGGCGGTTCGCTGAGTCCCACCGGTGCCGACCAATGGTCGATCGTCCTCTTCGACACCACTTCCGGCGGTGCCGGGCATGTCATTCAGGTCGAACAGAACCTGCACACGGTTCTCGAGGCAGCGCTGCAACGGGTCTCGACATGTGACTGTGGGCCGGAGACTTCGTGCTACGGGTGCCTGCGCAGCTACAACAACCAACGAGATCACGAAGACTTGTCACGCGGCGCAGCAGCCCACGTTCTCGAACGCCTCTTGGAGAACCGAGGTGACGTCAGCGCGCAGAGAACCCGCCATAAGGAGGTTGCGGTCCCGGATGGACTGCCGGCAGCCTGGCACGCGGCCTACCGGGCCGCCATGGTCGAAGAATTGAAGCTGCTGGAGCACTTGGCGTCTCTGGGAGTGCCCGCGCCGGAAGTGGGCTTTGAGAGCAGGGGCGGTCTACCGATACCGCTGTGCTGGCCCGACCAGCTCCTCGTGGCCGACGTCGGGCTCGATGACTCTGAGGCCATGGAGCTGCGGGCAGACGGGTGGAGCGTGGTCGCGCCGGGGCCCGCGCTCGACCGAGCCCTCACTGGCCCAACAACGTGAAGCGCCGCGGCGGGGATCACCATCACCTCGAACCACCAGGAATGGAGAAGCAGCATGAGCGAACCTGGAGAGCAGATCGGCGCTGGACTCGCGGGATGCGGGTGTGTGGGGGTCCTCGTCGTGTTCGTCGGCGCCCTCGTGGGCGGGGCGGGACTTGGTGGTTCGGTGGTGGTAGCGCTGGTCGTCCTGTTCGTGGTGGCCTACATGGTCAGCCTGGTGAGTTGATAGCCGTGCTTGATCGAGCCCGGCTAGGGTCGGCTGGGTGACTCTTTCGGGGACAGATCGGCCGATCGACGACTTCGCAGCGCCGGGTTCGGTGTTGGAAATCAGGGATGAGACCTGGCTGGTCCTGCGCAGCGAGCGAGCGACCGACGGCTGGTTCGTCGAGGTCCAGGGCCTGAGCGAGCTGGTGCGTGGCACCCAAGCAACGTTCTCGACTGCGCTTGACAGGATCACGCCCCTGGACCCGGCTCAGGCCACGGTCCGGGTGGACATGAGCCCGGGGTTCAAGCAGTCGCGGCTGTGGCTCGAGGCGACGCTTCGCAAGACCGCTGTGCCGATGACAGATCCGCGGCTGACCGTCGCCACCCGAGGCCTGCTCGACCCGCTGCCCTACCAGGAGAAGGCGGTCCGTCAGGCGCTCGATCCCGACAATCTGCGCCCGAGGATTTTGCTGGCCGACGCCGTGGGTCTGGGCAAGACTCTCGAGATCGGCATGATCCTGGCCGAGCTCGTACGACGCGGGCGGGGCGAGCGCATCCTAGTGGTCACCCCGCGCCACGTGCTGGAGCAGATGCAGTTCGAGCTATGGACCCGGTTCGCCCTGCCGTTCGTCCGGCTCGACTCGGTCGGCATCCAGCGGATCCGCCAGAAGCTGCCTGCCAACCGCAACCCGTTCGCCTACTTCAAGCGCGCCATCGTCTCGATCGACACCCTCAAGTCCGACCGCTACCTCGCCCACCTCGAGAAGCAGCAGTGGGACGCGGTGGTGATCGATGAGTCCCACAACGTCACCAACGACTCCACCCAGAACAACCGTCTCGCCCGTTTGCTCAGCAAGAAGAGCGACGCCCTGATCCTGGCCAGCGCGACCCCGCACAACGGCAGGGCCGAATCCTTCGCCGAGCTCATCAGGATGCTTGAGCCGAGCGCTGTCACGCCAGACGGCGATCTGGTTGAGGACGAGGTACGACGACTCATCATCCGACGACACCGGCACAGCCCCGACGTTGCGAGTGTCGTCGGCGCCGACTGGGCCGAGCGCCTCGAGCCCCACAACCTCATGGTCGACGCGAACCCGGTCGAGGACGAGATCGCCCGCGAGCTCGAGCAGACCTGGCTGCACCCCGCGGCCGGCGCCTCGCCGTACTCCGGCGCCAAGACCGCCAAGCTCTTTCCCTGGACACTTGCCAAGGCGTTCCTCAGCAGCCCGGCCGCTCTCGAGTCGACGGTCAGGGAGCGGCTCAAGCGCCTCGACACGGACTCGTCAGCAGGTTCGCGGGAGGCCGAGGCGCTGGATGTGCTCCTGGGCCTCGCCGAGCGCAACCTCAGTGAGGGCAGCGCCAAGCTCGACCGACTCGTCGAGCACCTGAGGGAGATCGGGATCAGCCGCACCGGCGCAGCCCGAGTGGTGATTTTCGCCGAGCGGGTCAGCACGCTGACCTGGCTCCAGGGGGAGCTGTCCGAGACCTTCAAGCTCAAGGACGACCAGATCCGCGTCCTGCACGGCGGGATCAGCGACGTCGAGCAGCAGGAGATCGTTGAGTCCTTCAAAGCTGAGTCCAGCCCGATCCGGGTCCTGGTCACCGGTGACGTCGCTTCCGAGGGCGTCAACCTTCACCTGCAGTGCCACGAGCTGGTGCACTACGACATCCCCTGGAGCCTCATTCGCATCGAGCAGCGCAACGGCCGCATCGACCGATACGGACAGCGCCACCGTCCGCGCATCACCACGCTCCTACTCAACCCGTCCACCGACCGCTTCGGCGGCGACATCCGGGTCCTCCAGCGGTTGGTCGCCAAGGAGCACGAGGCTCACCGGGCCCTAGGCGACAGCGCGTCCCTGATGGGCGCCTACGACGTCAAGGCCGAGGAGGACGCCATCCGCGAGGTCCTCGCCGGTCGCAAGGAGCTCGACGAGGTGGTGCGCACCGTCGAGCAGGTGCAGGCGGGAGAAGGGATCGACGCCATGCTGGCCCGCCTGTTCGAGCTTGGTGACGCCGCGCCACCGGAGCAGACCGCGAGCACGACGGTGGACGACAGCGTGTACGCCGACGACCTGGCCTTCCTGCGCGACGCGCTCGAGCTAGCCTTCGAGACCCCCGGTGCCTCCGTCGCCGTCGGCGGAGTGCACTGGCGCGAGCACCAGCAGCACGCACTGGTGGAGTTCGTGCCCAGCAAGGACCTGCGCCAGCGGCTGGACGTGCTCCCGCAGTCCTACCTCAAGGAGCGCAAGGTCACCGAGGGCATCAAGCTCGCGACGAGCCGGACCCGCGGTAACCAGGCGCTGATCGACGCACGCGGCCCGGAGTCGACGTCGCTGTGGCCAGAGGCGCACTACCTGGGGCCGCTGCACCCGAGCCTGGACTGGGCGGCGGACCGAGCGCTCGAGTCGCTGGGCCGCAACGAGGTCTTCGCGGTGGCGGGTGGCTCGGACGAGGCCTACCTGCTGCTCCAGGGGACGCTCACCAACGCCCGGGGTCAGGTGGTCTCCTCGACGTACGTCGTGGTGCAGTTCCCCGACGCCTCCGACCCCGCCTTCGCCGTGCCGCAGCCGGTGGCCACCCTGAGCGAGGCCTTCGGCGTGATGCACCTCCAGCCGGGAGGGACCAACACCGGTCTCCTCAAGGGAGCCACCGGTCTCGACGCCTACGTCGCCCCGGCGGTCAGCGCCGCTCGGACAGTGCTGGACAGCGCGTTCGAGGCGGTTGCCGCGGGCGTGACGGACCGGGTGGAGCGTTGGCAGGAGCGCATGACTCAGTGGCAGCGCGACGCCGACCGTTTGGCCCAACGACTCGAGATCACGACTCGGCGAGGCCGGGTCGAGGAGGAGCGCGCCCTGGTGCGCACGATGCTGCCCGACCAGCGCACGGTCCGCCCGCTGCTGCTCGTCGTGCCTGACCCCGGCAAGGCCGGAGGGGAGTCCTGATGGCCAGCGACGCGATCGTCGTGGGGGAGGAGTGGATCAGCGAGCACTACTTCACCACCGACGCCACCAAGGAGTCCTTCAAGGGTCGCGTGCTGGCCCGCAGGTCGGACTGGGATGCCACCAAGGAGGAGGGCAACCCCCGCACCCGGTTCACCGCGGCCCGCGCAAGCCTGCTCAACCGGCTCGCCACCCTCGACGCCACGACCAACGAGCACGCGTCCGACGTACGCGCGATCAACGCAGATGTGCGCTCGATCCTCGGCTACGACGGGATCGGGTTCACCCGCGCCGTGCAGGGTTCGGTCACCTTCGTGCACGCTCCGGGGCTGGAGCACACGCCCGGCCTGGCCATTATCGACGCCCTCCCCGCGGAGACCATCGAGGACCTGCTCACCAAGGACGCCTCCAACCTCGCCGAGCCCTTCCTGCCGTCAGCAGGTGTCGAGGACACCGGATCACCAGCGGACCATAAGGACGCAGTCACCTCCGTGGCTCGGCTGCTGTCGCTGCTCTTCGTCCACGACGACTACAAGCCGGCGTTCGCGTTGGTGCTCGCCGGCCCGCACCTCCTGGTGGCCGAGCGGGAGCGGTGGCCCGAGGGCCGCTACCTTGCCGTCGACCTGCAGCTCGTGGCCGAGCGCAACGATGACAAGAAGGGTGGCGAGGTCGACCGGGCGCTGACGTGCGTGTCGGCCGACTCCCTGGCCCCGGACGCGCAGGGCGACATCTGGTGGAGCGCGACGCTGGCGGAGTCGGTCAAGCACACGGTCGGGGTGAGCAAGGACCTGCGCGAGGGCGTGCGGCTCTCCATCGAGATCATCGCCAACGAAGTAGTGGCCCGTCGCAAGGCTCAAGGCCTCGACGCCCTTCCGGCTGAAGATGCCCAGCCCCTCGCCAAGCAGTCGCTGCGGTTCCTCTACCGGATCCTCTTCCTGCTCTACGCCGAGGCCTCCCCCGAGCTCGGCGTACTGCCGACCGGCGCCCCGGAGTACGAGAACGGCTACAGCCTCGACCGGCTGCGTGAGCTCGTCCTGGTCGAGCTGCCCACCCAGCGCTCGCAGGCGGGCACCCATCTCTACGAGTCGCTCGGCGCCCTCTTCCGGCTGGTCGACCGGGGGCACGACCCGGCTCGCACGGGTGGCATCGAGGGTGGGTACGTCGACGGGCTCACCTTCCGCTCCCTGCGGGCCGACCTCTTCAAGCCCGAGGCCACCGCCCACATCGACGAGGTCGGTCTCGGCAACGCAGCTCTGCAGCGGGTGCTGCGCCACCTGCTGCTGAGCAAGGAGCAGAAGGGCCGCGACCGCGGCTTCATCTCCTACGCCGAGCTCGGCATCAACCAGCTCGGCGCGGTCTACGAGGGCCTCATGTCCTACACCGGCTTCTTCGCCGAGACCGACCTCTACGAGGTGGCCAAGGACGGCAACTCGGAGAAGGGGTCGTGGGTGGTCCCAGTCGAGCGGGCCGAGCACATCGCCAAAAAGGACTTCGTCACCGTCGAGGACGAGCACGGCCAGCCCGTCCCGGTGCTCCACGAGCAGGGCACCTTCGTGTTCCGACTGGCAGGCCGGGAGCGCCAGCAATCTGCGTCCTACTACACGCCCGAGGTGCTCACCCGGTTCGTCGTCTCCCAGGCATTGGAGGAGCTGCTCGACCAGGACGGCGAGCGGACGACGGCCGCAGAGATCCTGGAGCTGACCATCTGCGAGCCGGCATTGGGCTCCGGCGCGTTCGCCATCGAGGCCGTGCGGCAGCTGGCTGAGCAGTACCTCGCCCGCCGCCAGGAGGAGCTCGGCGAGACCGTCGATCCTGATGCCTACCCGCGCGAGCTGCAGCGGGTGAAGGCCTACCTCGCGCTGCACCAGGTCTATGGCGTCGACCTCAACGCCACCGCCGTCGAGCTGGCCGAGATCTCGCTCTGGCTCGACACCATGGTCGAGGGCCTCGGGGCCCCCTGGTTCGGCCTCCACCTACGCCGCGGGAACTCGCTGATCGGCGCCCGTAAGGCGGTCTACTCGCGCGCCCAGGTCGAGGACAAGTCCTGGCTCAAGGCCGTTCCCAAGCCGGTCCGACCAGACTCTCCGAACGAGGACTCGGTCGACAAGATCGACGGGCGCATCCCCCACTTCCTGCTGCCCGCGGAGGGTTGGGGCGCTGCCGTGGACGTCGGCAAGGACATCAAGGAGCTCGTCCCTGACGCGGTCGCTGCCCTCAAGACTTGGCGCAGGAGCATGCTGGCCAAGCCGGGCAAGAAGCAGGTGGACGCGCTGGTGGAGCTTGGTCGTCGGGTCGAACGGCTCTGGGAGATCGCCGGCCAGCGACTCGCGATCGCCGAGCAGCAGATCCGCCGCGACATCTCCCTCTGGAACGGCAACGATGTTTTGGTGGTTGAGGAGGGCCCCCCGCGCCCGTCACGAAACCAGGGGGACCGCCACGTCACCCGCGAGGAGATCGAAGCCTCTCTCGCCGACCCCGACGGCGCCTACCGCCGACTCAAGCTGGTCATGGACGCGTGGTGCGCCCTCTGGTTCTGGCCACTCACTGAGGAAGACGTGAAGCCACCAACGTTGGGTCAGTGGTACGACGCGCTCCGAATGATCCTCGGGGCCGACACGATGAAGGCAAGCTTGGCGCGGAAGGGGGACGACACCCTTCAGTCCGCGCTGACCTGGGACGAGCTGGGCGACGTTGAGCACAACGACCGGGTGTACGCCGACGCGAAACCCATTGCCGACGCTCTGACAGAGCACCCGTGGCTGCGGGTGTGCGCTCGTGTTGCCGAGCAGAATGGGGTCTTCCACTGGGAGCTTGACTTCGCTCCGGTGTTCGATGCGGGAGGCTTTGATCTGCAGGTTGGCAACCCCCCTTGGGTGAGGCCAACGACAGATGTCGAGGGACTCTTAGCCGAGGGTGACCCATGGTGGCAATTGAAGAATCGGGCTACCCAAGCCGAGGTGCGGGATCGTCGCGGAGCAACGATGGCCCTTCCCGGCATTCAGTCTCTTGTGGTGGGAGCTACCGGCGACGTTGTCGCAGTTGCAGAGTACTTGAGCGACAGAGTCCTTTACCCTCACCTGTCGAGTCTGCAGCCGGACCTGTACCGCTGTTTCATGGAAAGGACGTGGGCTCACCGATCAGCCGGAGGAACGATCGCGCTCATCCACCCGGAATCGCACTTCACTGACGAAAAGGCTGGTTTGCTCCGGTCCGCTACCTACCTTCGCCTGCGGCGGCACTGGCAGTTCATCAATGAGCTCACGCTTTTCGAGGTCCATCACTTGGTCTCCTACGGGGTGCACGTCTACGGCGCGCTGCGCGAATCGCCACAATTTGTAATGGCGGCCTCGCTCTATCACCCGGACACCGTGGAGCGCTCGCTAATGCATAGCGGTGCAGGCGCGGAACCGGGGCTAAAGGACGAACTGGGGCAATGGGACTTGCGTCCACACCCACGTCGGTTGATCCATGTCGATACGGATGTGCTTGGTACATGGCACCGCCTGCTCGAGGTATCGGGCACGCCAGTCCTGCATACGCGCATGGTGTATACCGTGAATAGAGCTGCGGCGGTTGTGCTCGAGAAACTTGCAGAAGCGTCGCGTGTCGGCGAACTAGACCTGTGTTTCTCAGAGGGGTGGCACGAGAAGGCCGATCGAACTAACGGCTATCTGGATAACGCGTGGGGACGCCCCGGCTCCTGGAGCGAAGTGATCCTCCAGGGACCACATATTCACGTAGGCACGCCGTTTTACAAGCAGCCGAACGAAACCATGGCGAACAACCTCGACTGGTCCACGGTAGACCTCGGAGCCCTGGCGCCAGATGCCGTCCCAATTACGTCCTACAAGCCCACCGGTGACCGTGCCAAGTACGACCGCGACTACACGCACTGGGGGACTGATGTGAAGATTGCTGCCCGAGATTGCTACCGGATCGCGTGGCGGAAGATGGCAGCCACCACGGGTGAGCGCACATTGATTCCGGCCATCATCCCCCCCGGCGCAGCGCATATCCATGGGCTCCACAGTTTGTGGACGGACGACCCGCGCCACCTCGTGGCTGTTGCAGGCACCCTTTCATCGCTCGTTTCTGACTTCGCGTTGCGAGCCGCCGCCAAAGCCAATCTTTACGCGAGCAGCATCACCCGGTTGGCCCATGTTGTTGAACACCCCCTTGAAGCGGACTTAGCTCTTCGCGTGCTGCGACTCAATTGCCTTACCGACGCCTACGCGAACCTGTGGGAGTCCGTCGCTCAACCGACTGAAGCTTCCGAGTGGTCAGGGGGTCTCGAATGGCCGGGCCGCAACCCAATCCGTGCCGTTGGGCGCAAGTGGGCGCCTGAAGTGCCACTGCGCCGTGCATCCGATCGTCGCCAAGCGTTGATCGAGATCGACGTCATCGTGGCCAAGCTTCTTTCGCTCACAGCTGACGAGTTGGGCACTCTCTACCGAACTCAATTTCCAGTGCTCTACGGCTACGACAGGAACAAGTACGTTTACGACAGCAACGGCCGGGAGGTGCCCACGCCAATCCTGCAGCTCTGGCGCAAGAAGGGGCTCGACGAGACCTCTGTCGACGGCATGGCCGAGGAGGAGCGAACACACACCAACGCGTCGGGCAACACCTACGTCTATGAGTTGCCCTTCCGGACCCTCGACCGCGAGGCCGACATGCGTCAGGCGTACGCGCACTTCGAGAGAGTGCTGGCCGACAGGACGGGCTCATGATCCACCCCAACGACGTCGAGCGGTGGCGCGCCAAGTTGCAGCAGATCGAGGCTGCCATCGCCCTGGACGAAGACGTGCAGAAGGACTGGCGCGAGCTGGAGAAGCTGCGACCGACCCGCAATGCCGAGGCGAGGGAGCTGATCGACGAACTTGTGGAGACTTGCGACTTCAAGTCGTTCCGCACTGCTGCGGACCTGTGGTCGAGGAAGCCGGGGCCTTACCAGTCGTTCTCGGGCTTTGGTCAGATGTGGCTCAACCAGGTGGCCAACAACCTGCCCGACGACCCTGCCGTGGTGGATGTACTCGTGGAAGCTTTCACTACGCCGTCGTCCACGGACGAGGTGCTTCACCGGTTCGCGGAGGTCGAGCGCGTCACCCGCGACCTGTCGTCGAAGGGCCAGCCGGCTGTGGGCCGGATCCCGTATGTCCTATCCGTGTTCTGGGCCACCGATGACGTCACGCCTGGGTGGCCGATCCTGTGGAAGAGCACCCCGGACCGCATGTATGACCTCGGCTGGGTCTCCTCCTGGAGCAACGCCGATCGCTACCTGGCGCTGGTGGAGGTTGCGAGAACGTTCTACCCGCATGACGTGCACCGGCTCGAGCACGCGATGTGGTTCCTGACCGAGAAGCAGCGCTTCGTGGGACTCAACCCGACGATGCCGGACATGTGCGTCGAAGCAGCTCAACTGATGGGGACCTTTACCCCGGGTGAGGGGTACGCGGATGACGCAGGTACGAGCCGGGCTGCTTCCCTTGCCGCTCAGCTGAAGGGGGAGCTCCTGTTGGCCGGCCAGGGCCTGAGGAGCCGGCTGGGCGAGGTCGTCGGGCGCGAGCTCGAGTTCCGTCCGCTCCAGCTCCGGACGTCCTTCGACAAGGATGCGCCCTTCCGCGCCGACACCTACGCCGTGTGGCGCCAGCCCGGCGAGACATGGGCACCCGGCCTCAGGCTGTGGGCAACGCGGTCCGGGGTTGCGTTCGGCGTGCACGGCGGTTGGGGCAACGGTACTCCCGAAGACGTGACTGACAAGACAGAGCGCGCCAAGAGTGCGCTGCCCCGGGGATACCGATGGTTCGGCATCAAGCCCCACAAGACGGGGGACCGTCTGATTCCACTGGACGACGGTCCCACCGGAGAGCTGTTCGCCGGGAAGTGGTGGAAGTGGGACGAGTTGCCGCCGGGCACTGAGCTGTCGTCAGAGATCCTGCGCCACGCGGAGGCTCTCACGTCGGTGCTGGGCGCCATGGCCGAGGAGACCTCCACGGGAGGAGTGGCGACGCAGTCGGCTGTCTCGGACGAGCTCAAGGCCGCGCTGTCCCGCTTCAAGGAGGAGCGGCCCTATCCGAACGAGAAGGACCAGTGGAACAAGGAAGAGCGTGCGCAGTTCGCCGACGACCTCTCAGCGGAGAACCTCGCGGTCTTCGACCTCGACCGTTTTCGCTTGCTGGTCAACGCCAAGCGCTACGGCAACCCCGGACCCCAGTCGGTGCTCAACGCCAGCTTGGGCGCGATGGACTCACTCGAGCTCGATGCCTTCGCGGGCAAGCTGAGGGAGATCCTGTGGGGTGAAGGCGATGTCGCGTCCAGGATCGAACGCGGGCTCGACCACGACGACCTCGGCACGAAGGGCCTGGGTGAGAGCGTGCTGCTCAAGCTCTTCGCCATCACCGACCCGGGTCGTTTTCTTCCCACGTTTCCGTTGACCGGACCGGTGGGGAAGATCGCCATGCTGCGACGCCTCGATCTCCCGCTCCCGGATGCGTCGCTCAGTCGCGGCCAGCAGCACGTCGAGGCCAACGACACCTTGCGTCGCGCGCTCGAGCCGCTGCTGCCGGGCGACCCGTGGGGGCAGGGGCAGTTCGCCTTCTGGCTGCTCCGAAACGAGGGCGCCACAACCGACACGGAAGAGGACCGGATTGCCCAGGCAGCCGAGCAGCTCCTGCTGCCCGAGTCCTTCCTCCGCGAGATCGAAGAGCTTCTGCTGGAGAAGGGCCAGCTGATCTTCTACGGCCCGCCGGGCACGGGAAAGACGTACCTTGCCGACAAGTTTGCCGCCGCGCTCCAGCCCGACCCCGAGCGGCGGATGATCGTCCAGTTCCACCCGTCGATGTCCTATGAGGACTTCTTCGAGGGCTACCGGCCTCGGACCAACGACAAGGGCGAGCTGAGCTACGAACTGCGGCCGGGGCCCCTCGCGATGATGGCCGCCAAGGCCGAGGACGCACCCGGCACGCCGCACGTGATGATCATCGACGAGATCAACCGCGCCAACCTGCCCCGGGTGTTCGGCGAGCTGCTGTTCCTGCTCGAATACCGCAACAAGTCGGTCCGTACGGCCTACCGGCCGGACGAGCCGTTCGAGCTGCCGAAGAACCTCTTCTTCATCGGCACCATGAACACCGCCGACCGCTCCATTGCGATGGTGGACGCAGCGCTGCGTCGCCGCTTCCACTTCGTCCCGTTCATGCCGCACGAAGGCGCGATGAAGTCCCTGCTCCACGAGTGGCTCGCCAAGCACGGTGAGCCGGCATGGGTCGCGACCTTGGTCGACAAGGTCAACGACCAGCTGCGAATCCTGCTCAAGGGCCCGCACCTGCAGGTCGGTCACAGCCACTTCATGGTCAAGACGTCGGCGGGCAAGACGGCACTCACCGCGGAGCGCCTGGAGCGCATCTGGCGCTACAACATCTACCCGTCCATCGAGGACCAGCTCTACGGCCGTCCCGACCAGCTCGCGCAGTTCACCTGGGAGCACGTGCACGAGGCCTACGGGCCCAGCTCGAAGAGTGGCGTCGCTGCCACCGAGACCAGCGTCGCTGAGAGTGAAGCGAGCGTCGTCGAAGGGGCCGAGGGTGGCTCTGTCTGACCTCGGCTTAGGCGCGTCGACCGCTTGGGTCCTCGTGCTGCGCGAGTACGAGACCTCGCAGCCTGTCGCCCTCGACCAAGCTGAGCTGGCGCTGCTGACCTCCCTCCCCGCAGGGCGGCTGGAGGTCAGGCCGACCGGGACCGTGGGGGAGTACCAGCTGCGAGCCTCGTCCTGGATCGGGTCGGTGGCGCTCCCCGGCCTCACCGTCCGGGTGCTGCCCAAGGTCGAGGACCTACGCAACGTGCTGATGATGTTCGGCGCCTCGGCAGGGCTAACCGACTGGCAACCCACGCTGGTGGGCTACCGCCGGGACGACCTGGTCGACGCCGTGGCCGACCTCGCGCTCCGCACCATCAGCGCCGCCACTCGCCGGGGGCTAGTCCACGGCTACTGCAGCACCGAGGAACGGCTCCCGGTGATCCGCGGGCGGCTCGACGTCCAGCAGCTCGCCAGCCGCCCCTGGGACATCTGGCCCACTCCCTGCCGCTATGACGACTTCACTGCTGACATCTCCGAGAACAGGGTGCTGCTGGCGGCAGTGACTCTGTTGCGGAGGGTCGTCGGCAACACCGAGACCCGGCGTACGATCGCGGAGCTGACCCATACCTTTGGCGGGGTCGGTGCATCCCAGATGCCGCTGATGGAGCTCGACACCGTGAGGCTGAGCCCGGTCAACGAGCACTACGGGCCGGCCCTGGCGCTCAGCCGGCTCGTCCTCGAAAGCGTCGGTCTGACCCATGCCCACGGCCACCACCAGGCCGTCACCTTCCTGATCGACATGAACAAGCTCTACGAGCGGTGGATCGGCGCGGAGCTCACCCAGCGGCTCTGGCCAGAGCTCGAGGTCGACGAGCAGGCCCCCGTGCCGCTGAGCCAGAAGCCGCGGGTGACGATGGCGCCTGACCTCGTCTTCCGCCGGGGTGGGCGCACGGTCGCGGTGGCCGACGTGAAGTACAAGCTCACCGACGACGGTCTCGGCCGGACCCCGGACTACTACCAGCTGCTCGCCTACGCCACGGCGCTCGAGCTGCCTGCGGGGCTGCTGATCTACTGTCGTGCCGACCAGGCACCCGAGCGCGTGATCACGGTGGAGGGGGGAGGGCAGCGGCTGCACACCCAGCCGGTCGACCTGTCCGGCGGCTGGTCCGACGTCTCCGCTTCGCTCGACACTCTCGCGGCGAGCATCCGCACGCTGGCATCCGCAGAACCCCAGGGGGCGACCACATGAGCGAGCTGCTGCCCAGCCTCGCAGCCACCAGCATCCGTGAGGGTCTGCTGGACTACCTCGAGACCACCTTCTCGTTGGCCGACCTGCCCGCGCGCGCAGCGCTCAACGAGTTCCTCGAGCACCCGAGCGACGGGATCTTCAAAGGGCCCTACGTCCGGCTGCGGCTGCCCTTCCAACCCGCCGCCGACGGCTGGCGAGACACCGTCGGGTGGCACCCGGTCGACAGCGGCGGGTTCGCGCCCTACGGGCACCAGGCAGCGGCGTACGCGCGGTTGTCCTCGCTCGACCTCAGCACCGAGAAGCCGCGGCCATTGCCGACACTGGTGACCACCGGCACCGGCTCGGGCAAGACCGAGGCGTTCCTCCACCCGATCCTCGACCACGTCCTGCGCGCCAAGCGTGACGGTGTCACGGGGATGAAGGCGCTGCTGCTCTACCCGATGAACGCGCTGGCCAACGACCAGGCACAGCGGCTCGCCGACCTCATCACCGGCGACCCGTCCTTGGCAGGCGTGACCGCCGGGCTCTACACCGGGCAGGACGGACCACAGCGCACCAAAGTCACCCCTGACGGGCTGATCACCGACCGCTTCGTCATGCGCAGCAGCGCCCCGGACATCCTGTTGACCAACTACAAGATGCTCGACCAGATGCTGCTGCGCGAGGCGGACGCGAAGATCTGGGCCGACAGCGCGCAGTCGCTGCAATACCTCGTCCTCGACGAGTTTCACACCTACGACGGTGCTCAAGGGACCGACGTCGCGATGCTGATGCGGCGGCTCGGGCTGGCGCTCAAGGCACACGGCATGACGGTCCCCGAAGGAGAGCCCGACCGACCTCTCGGGCGCATCACCCCGATCGCGACCTCCGCCACGCTCGGTGACAAGGGCGACCCAGCGACGATGCTCGGCTTCGCCGAGACCGTGTTCGGAGAGCCCTTCGGTCCCGACGCGGTGGTCACCGAGGCACGCCTCGGGGTCGACGAGTGGATCGGCCAGGCGGTCGACGACGCGCGCGAGCTGACTCCCCGCGACGGAGCAGACCTGGCTCAGGAAGTGTGCTCGGCTCTCGCCGAGCTCGGGCTGGACCCGGACGCGGGCCTCTTGGCCGACGCCGTGCTGGCGGCAGCGTTCGAGGACGACCTCACCGACCTGCTCCGCGGTGGGGGCACAGCCGGCGACCTGCTGCAGGCGCACCCGTTGAGTAGGTCCTTACTCCAGCTCTGTGCGGAGGCCGCACCGCTGGCTGAGGTGGCCGAGAAGGTCTTCCCGGGAGTCGAGGTCAGCACCCGCGAGCGTTGCGTCTCGGCGTACCTCGGGGCACTCAGCCACGTCCGCAAGACGAAGGGCCGGTCGATGCCGTCGGTCGAGGTCCACCTGTGGATCCGCGAGCTGACGAGGATCGACCGCGAAGCTGCGATGTCGCCCGCCTTTTTCTGGTCCGACGACGGCAGCGCTCCACTCGGCACGGGCGAGGACGCCGGCGACAGCAGCACCGCCACGTCGGCGGTGTTCCCGGCGATCTATTGCCGGCACTGCGGACGCGCCGGTTGGGGCGTCACGCTGTCACCGGCCAACAGCAGCGACCTCGACATCAGCGACGACGACATCCGCCGCGACCACGCCACCGGTGAGGGGCGGTTCCGCGCGCTGCTGCTGGCGCGCGCCGAGGGCGAGCAGGTGCTCGACGAGGCGGCAGGCGCCGGGGCGGCAGGGGAAGTCCCGGCGGCTGCGGACAGCCTGCGGTGGTTCCACGTCGCCCAGCGGCAGCTGCTCGCGGCCGCTCCCCGGGGGGAGGCGGCCCAGGACGGCTCGGTGCTGCCCGTGCTCACCCACGTCGGGGTGGAGGCGGACGACGCCTCCCGCAAGGACCACTGCCCCGCGTGCCAGCAGCGCGACGGGATCCGGTTTCTAGGCTCGGCCGTCGCGACCCAGCTCTCCGTCGCGCTCTCCACGCTCTTCGGCAGCACCAACCTCGACGCGGCCGAGAAGAAGACCCTGGTCTTCACCGACAGCGTCCAGGACGCGGCGCACCGGGCGGGCTTCGTGCAGAGCAGGTCTCACAGCCTGACGGTCCGCTCGGTGCTGCGTGAAGCAGTCGGTAACACAGCCACCTCCCTCGACATGCTGGCCGAGCGGGTCATCGAGCGAGCCGGGGACGACCCGGTCCTGCGCTACCGCGTCCTTCCTCCCGACCTGGCCGAGAAGAAGGAGTTCGCTCCCTTCTGGGAGGCCACGAAGCTGTCGAAGGTCCCGCAGAGCGTGCGCAAGCGGGTCGCGAAGCGGCTGGCCTTCGACGCTGTCCTTGAGTTCGGTCTGCAGTCCCAGCTGGGCAGGACCCTGGAGATGACCAGCACCGTCGCCGCCGAGGTCGAGGCCGCGCCCGGACTGATGACCGCCGCCGCACGGCAGGCGATCGAGGAGGCAGGCGGCGAGGCTCTGCTGCCCGTCGAGGTCACCGACGAGCTGGCACTGGTCTGGGTGCGAGGGGTCCTGGAGCGAATGCGCGGCCGGGGCGCCATCGAGCACCCATGGCTGCGCAAGCTCATCGAGGAGGACGGGAGCCGACACTTCATTTGGCGTGGACGTCCTCGCTCCGAGGGCATGCCCGCCTTCCCCATCGGCCGGACCGCCCCCGCGTTCCCCCGTGTCGGCCCCGCCTCGTCGGTCCGCGAGTCGGTGCTCGACCAGGTGACAGCGACACAGGGCTGGTACGCCCAATGGGCGGCCCGCGTCCTGCAGGTGACGCCCGCCGAGGGAGCCACCCTGGCGCGGCTGCTCCTCAAGCGACTCGCGGCGCACGACGTGCTCATGGCCACCAGCAACAAGGCGACCGCAGAGGTCTACGCCGTCCCCCAGGCATCCGTCGTCGTCGAGGTAGTGCGCACCCAGAACCTCGTCGACGGCAAGCACCTGCTCGTCTGCCCGGTCTGCCAGGCCCACGTGCCCGGCTCCGCCACGGTCGTCGACCAGCTCGACGGCGCTCCCTGCCTGGTGACCCGGTGCTCAGGCCACCTGAAGCGCTCGCCAGGGCAGCCCGACAACTTCTACCGCCGCTTCTTCGGCTCCCACGAGGTCCAGCGCGTGATCGCACGCGAACACACCTCGCTGCTCGATGACGAGCTCCGGTTGGAGTACGAGAACGGCTTCAAGGGGCGCGAGGACCGCCCCAACGCGCCCAACGTGCTCGTCGCCACGCCGACCCTCGAGATGGGCATCGACATCGGCGACCTCTCCACGGTGATGCTGGCCTCGCTGCCGCGCTCGGTGGCGTCGTACCTGCAGCGAGTTGGCCGCGCCGGGCGCCTCACCGGAAGCGCGCTCGACCTCGCCTTTGTCTCCGGACGCGGGGAGCAGCTGCCTCGCCTCGGTGACCCGCTGTCCATGATCAACGGGGCGGTCCGCCCCCCTGCGACGTACCTCGACGCCGACGAGATCCTGCGTCGTCAGTACCTCGCCTCGCTGGCAGACCGCCAGGCTCGCAAGGTTGACGGCGTCCACCCCCAGCTGGCCTCGGGCGCGATCGGCAGCGTCGAGCCCGGTGCCTACCTGCATGCGATCGCCCTCGATGCCGAGGAGGACCTGATTGATGGGGGCAGCCATCTGGAGCACTTCCTGCTCGCCTTCCCGACGCTCAAGGAGCCCGCGCGCGCGATGCTGCGTGAGTGGGTCACCCGCAGCGGCACCGTCGAGCTGACCAGCCCCCTGGCCGAGCGCCTGCTCCTGGCGTCGCAGAAGTGGCGTCAGGAAGTTGAGACCCTCGGTCACCGGATCACTGCCATCGAGGCGGAGATCCCCGACCTTAAGCGCCTGGCCGAGCTGCCGGTCGCTGCTGAGGACGACAAGCACGCCTACCGCGACGCTGAGGCCTCGCTCCGGCTGGCGAAGAAGCAACGGGCGCGTCTGCAGGGGGACTACTGGATCGCCGTGCTGGAACAGGCGGGCATCTTCCCCAACTACACCCTCCTCGACGATGCGGTCACCCTCGACGTCGGTCTCTCCTGGCTTGACCCCGACACCGGGAGCTACGAGACCCAGGACCTCTCCTACAGCCGCAACGCAGCCCTGGCGCTGCGCGAGTTCGCCCCCGGTGCCACGTTCTACGCCGGGGGCCACCAGGTGAAGGTCGACACCGTCGACCTCGGGGACAGCGGGGAGGCGATCCGGAGCTGGACGGTGTGCCCGGCCTGCGGCTTCGTCGCCGACATCACGGACGGGAGCGCACCGTCGGCGTGCCCGAGGTGCACCAGCACCGGCATCGCCGACCTCGACCAACAGTTCGACGTCGTCGAGCTGACGCGGGTCTCCTCCACGATGCGGCGTGACGAATCCGTGATCGACGACGGACGCGACGAACGCATCAAGGAGCGCTTCGACCAAGTCGTTCTCGCCGACGTCGACCCCGCCGGCATCACCGAGCAGTGGTACGTCGAGGGCTACGGCTTCGGCGTGAAGCACATCAGGGACCTGGCCATCCGGTGGCTCAACCTCGGCCGGACCTCGGGCCACGGCTCGACCCGCTTCCTCGGTGGTCACGAGGTCAACGCGGAGCTCTTCCGGATCTGCGCCGAGTGTGGGCAGCTCGACAGCGGCACCGGTCGCAACTCCAAGTACGAGCACCGGCCCTGGTGCCGGCTGCGCAACGCCCCGGAGGAGGACACCCGTCGGATCGCGCTGTCGCGCAGCCTCGTGACCGAAGGGCTGCTCATCCGGCTGCCACCGATGGTGGCCCTGGGAAGCACCTTCGCGCTCCCGTCCTTGTCGGCGGCCGTGAAGCTCGGACTGCGCGAGCACATCGGCGGAGCGCCGGACCACCTCTCCCTGGAGGTGGTGGTCGATCCGACCACGGACGATCCTGACCTCAACGCCGACGCTCTGCTGCTGCACGACCTGGTGCCGGGCGGCACGGGCTACCTCGCCGAGCTGGCACAGCCGGCCATCCTGCGGGGCATCCTCCTGCGTGCCTACGAGGTCCTGCGTGACTGCAGCTGTGCCGGCACCGCGCGGATGGCGTGCCACCAGTGCCTGCTGCCGTTCGCGGTCCCCGGCCAGGACCGTCACGTCTCCCGCGCCGAGGGTCAACGACTGCTTCACGAGATCCTGCACGCCGGTCTCCAGACCGACGACGAGCCTGACCCGGACGGGTCGTGGAAGGTCACCGAGGTCGCGGTCCGGGGATTCGACCCGGAGTCGAAGATGGAGCAGAAGTTCCGGGCCGTCCTCAAGCATCGGCTGGGGGCGCTCGGCGCCCACGTCAAGGAGATCCCGGGCAACCGGGGGACCTCGTGGGAGATCACCATCGGCGGCGGCCGCAAGTGGCGTCTCGACCCACAGGTCAACCTGCTCGGCAGCAAGCCGGACTTCATGCTCACGTGCGACGACACGTCAGTGCCTCGGATGGCGATCTTCTGCGACGGCTGGCGCTACCACGCCAGCCACCTGCACAACCGGCTCGACGACGACGCAGCCAAGCGCGCCATCCTCCGCGACGACGGTCTCTTCGTGTTGAGCCTGTCCTGGGTTGACCTGGAGGACGGTGCGAGCGTGACTCGAGCGTGGTTCAACCGTGCCTCCGTGGGCCCGGTCATGAGTGCCGCCGGCCTCGCCCTGAAGCCCGCTCACTTCGACCTGCTCGAGGCGACCGCGATGGATCTACTGATGGGCTGGGTGCAGTCGCCGGACCCGGCAGGGATGCGGGCCATCGGCGATGCCGTGCCGTATGTCCTGGCAGCCAGCGCGAAACTCAAGGGCAGCACGGGACAACGCAGTGACCTGCTCTCCATCGCCGGGGAACTCCTAGACGGCTCATCCCTCGCTGCGGGCCAGGGCGAGGCACCCGCGTGGGCGTGGCGAGACGACACGCTGGTCGTGCTCTCCCGGATGAACTCCAAGAACAAGAGCACCGAGGTCGTCGTCGCCCTGGACGACCGACCTGCGGCCGTAGGCCCGGACCACAAGGCTGCCTGGCAGTCCTGGTTGTGGTTCAGCAACATGGTGGGCCTGCGCAGCATCGGGACGGCGATCACGGTCCGGACCCTGATCGCCGCCGCGACGCCGCCCAGCACGGCAGCGGCCGAGGCGCCGGCGTACCAGGTCGACGTTGCGTGGCAACCGGTCCTCGACCTGGCGACGACGGCGGAGCGTGACTTCCTCGTCGCCCTCTCGGCGAGGTCGGTGCCGGTTCCGGATCTTGAGGTCGAGATAGACGGCCTGCCTCTGGGGCCGAGCTGGCCCAACCGGAAGGTCACGGTAGGCGTGGATCTCACCGACGACGAGCAGCGTGTGCTTGTCGACCTGGGTTGGCAGGTCGTTGACATGGACATTGACGCGGTCGAGACCGCACTGGCAGGAGGAACAGCCTGATGGCAGTGGTCATCTACGCCCCCCACAAGGACGGGCTGCACGACGGGTCGATCCAGAAGCAGACGATGGCGTTCATCAAGAAGCTCTTCCAAGACGACACGTTGCCCGGCCTGCACATCGAGCCGATCCAGGGTGCGATCGACGCCAAGGTGCGGACCGGCCGGGTCAACGACATGTATCGGGCCGTGCTCTTCAAGGTGCAGTCGTCCGCCGGTGCGCCGCACTACATCTTCACCGGCGTCTGGCCGCACGACGAGGCCATCAGCATCGCCGAGAAGGCAGTGCTCAAGACCAACCCGGTCAACGGGCTGCCAGAGCTGTTGTTGGCGGCGACGAGCGGATCAGCCGCCGCTCCCGAGACAACCAAGAGTGCGACTCCGGCGGTGGTAGCGGATGAGACTGCGCCGCAGCAGGCTCCGCCCCTCCTCGAGTCCATCAGTGCTGGGATCAGCCTCGACCGACTGACAGATGAGCTCGGCCTGGATGCCGACCTGGCGGCGCAGGCGCTGGCCGCGACCAGCGAGGACGAGCTGCTCGCCCTCGCCGGGGATGCCGTCGAATGGCAAGGTATGGCACTGGTCGAGCTCACCGCGGGCGCCACTATCGAGCAGGTGCGGGAGAGCCTGCAGATCGACGAGGCCGCGGAGGTCGATGAAGAGGCTTCTGAGGATGACAGGCTCTTGGCCGCGCTCAAGACTCCCGCGGCGCGAGCGCAGTTCGCCTGGCTCGAGGACGACGAGGAGCTGCGGGCCGTGATCGAGGACGGCGACTTCGCCGCCTGGAAGGTCTTCCTGCACCCCGAGCAGCGCAAGTACGCCGAGGCGACCTACAACGGAGCCTTCCGGCTTTCGGGCGGAGCCGGCACCGGCAAGACAGTTGTGCTCCTCCACCGAGCGCGGTTCCTCGCCAAGCGAGACCCGCAGGCACGGGTCGTGCTCACGACGTACACCCGCACGTTGGCCGAGGCGATGAAGCGAGATCTACTGTCACTCGACCCGCACCTCACGTTGGCGACTTCACTCGGGGAGCCCGGCATCTACGTGACCGGAGTCGACGCCGCAGCAAGCGCCGTGCTGTCCAAGGCCGGCCCGGAGGCCCTGGACCAGGCCGTGGAGACGGTGCTGGGGGTGGGAGGCAACCGAGCGTCGAAGCGCAGCACCAACGAGACGGCAGCCTGGCGCGAGGCCGCTCAGTCGGCGGGGTCGGGGCTGCCTGAGGCGTTGCGCAGCCCGTCGTTCCTCATCGCTGAGTACGACGCGGTGGTGCTCCCCAATCGCATCACGACCAAGGACGAGTACCTGAAGGTACGACGGCCGGGGCGCGGAGTCTCGCTCGGACGCGCGCAGCGGGCGCTCGTGTGGGAGGTCATCAACGCCTATCGCGTGTCAGCCGCCGTCGAAGGGGTGGTCGACTTCGGTGAGGTCTGCGGGATCGCAGCAGCACTCCTCGACGACCTTGCGACACAGGGGTACCAGCGGCTCGCAGATCACGTCCTGGTGGACGAGGGGCAGGACCTGACCGCGGCTCGTTGGCAGTTCCTGCGCTCCCTGGCCGCGGAGGGTGAGAACGACCTCTTCATCGCCGAGGATGCGCAGCAGCGGATCTACGGCCAGCGGATCACGCTCGGTCGTTACGGCATCAAGATCGTCGGCAGGTCGCGCCGGCTCTCGCTCAACTACCGCACCACCCACCAGGTGCTGCGGTTCGCGATGGGCGTACTCGGCGGCGAGGACTTCGTCGACCTCGACGACGAGGCCACCGACGACGCGACGTACCGCTCTGCCCGCAGTGGCCCGCCCCCCACCCGGAAGGGGCTGAAGTCCCTCACGGACGAGCTGGACGAGGCAGCGGCCGTCCTCACGGGGTGGCTTGACCCGGAGGCAGGGATCAGTCCCGAGTCCATCGGCATCCTCGTGAGGGATCAGCGCACGTCCGATCGCGTCACCAAGGGCCTGGAGGACCGCGGGATCAAGGTCCGCCAGGTCACCAAGAGCGCGGCGGTCGCCAAGGACCCCCAGGTCATGACCATGCACCGGGCGAAGGGGATGGAGTTCTCCCGCGTCCTGATCTTCGGCGCGGACTCTGGGATGCTGCCGGCCTCGTATCTTCTCAAGGACGTGGCCGAGGAAGACCGGGAAGACGTGTTGCAGCGTGAGCGGTCGCTCTTCTATGTCGCTGCCACGCGCGCTCGCGACGAACTTGTGGTGCTGTGGGAAGGCGACCCGAGCGACTTCCTGTCGAATCTAATTGTGGAGGTCTGAGCCACGTTGATGACCTCAGCAGCGTCCGCGGAGACAGCGGAGGAGCAACGATGGCCGCTGTCGCTAGCGCGATGCTCGGGGACTCTCATGGTCCTTCCCAAGTGGGACGGTAGCCCTTAGGAACAGCCACAGTGACCCAGCTGATCGATGGGACGGTCGCACGACCCACAGATGCTTGTCCCCCACTGCATCGGCTCCCATCTCGACGTTCGGGTCGGCTCATCAACCGACACCGCGGGAGCGCCAGACGCCCGGCGAAGCTGAGGCATTGTCGGCTTCATGTCGGAGGCTGGCGCGTCGCTCCCCGCACGGTCGTCCTCGGGGGCTGCTGCCGTGGGTTCGTCGGACGGATCGAGCGGTTCTGAAGCAGACTTCGCCTTCCCGGATTCTCGGCGTGCGAGCAGCTCGGCGCGCAAGCGCTCCTGCTCTGCCGACACAGCAAGGCGGGCCAGCTCGCGGTCACTGATGTCCTTGGCCTCGGGGGCGGCCTCGGCCAGGTCGCTGACGTCGACGTACTCGGTGATGAGAGAGCGTTTGGTTGCCAGGATCTCGAGGAGCCGCTCGTCGACGCTGTCCGGGGTCAGGACGCGATGGACCACGACCTTGTCGACTTGCCCCATGCGGTGGGCGCGCTTGACCGCTTGGTCCTCGAGTGACGGCTTCACCTGCGGCTCGCAGAGAATCACCACAGAAGCTGCCTGCAGATTCATACCCTGGCCTCCAGCCGCGATCTGGGCCAGCAAGACCTTCGGCGTCGAGCTCTGTTCCAAGCGCTCTGCGAGTGCCTGGCGCGCCTCAGGCGTCCGGCTGCCGCTGATCGTCCCGACGGCGTGTTCGCCCAGCTGACGCTCCAGTCGCTCGAGGACGTCGAGGAAGTAGGAAAAGACCAGGACCTTCTTGCCGTTGGCCATGGCCTCGGTGGCGAGCTCGATGACGCGGCTGGTCTTCGACGACTGCTCCGGGCTGTCGCTGACGAAGGCGACCCGTCTCATCGTCATGAAGTGGCCTCCGTCGACCTCGTCGAGGTACGCCTCCCACTCCGTGTCCGTGAAGGGGATCCAGTCCGGCGCTTCGACGAGATCGGGTAGCTCGCTGAGGACGTCGTCGGAACGGCGACGCAGATAGACAGGGGAAACGCGCTCGCGGAACGATTCGGCGCCGATCAGTGCCTCCACGGTGTCCAGCTCGCGGGCCACCTGCGGCTGCAAGTAGCTAACGAGGTTGCGGAACTCGGCGACGACGTTCTCGATGGGCGTCCCGGTCAGGAGCAGGGTCCGCGTGCTGCGGTCGATGTAGCTGCTGGCCACCTGCGAGCGCTGGGTCGCGGGATTCTTGAGCTGGTGAGCCTCGTCTGCGACGAACAGAGCGATGTCGATGTCTGCCGGGATGTGGAGGTTGGGCATCGTGCCGTAGGTGGTGACGGCGATTCCTCCGCGAGCGCGCCACTGTCTGAGGTTGGCGTCCCGGTCTGCACCGTGGATCCGGAAGCCGGTCAGGTGCGTGTGTCGGTGGACTTCTCGCAGCCAGTTGATGAGGACGCCGTTGGGACACACCACCAAGAAGTGTCGCGAGCCGCTCGCAGCCAGATGCGCCATCACGGCAAGCGCCTGGATCGTCTTGCCCAGCCCCATCTCGTCCCCGAGCAGGGTCTTGCGCTGCACGAGAGCGAACTTGGCACCGAACGCCTGGTACCCACGCAGCGAGACGCGCAGCATCTCGTCGTTCAAAGGCTGGGCATTCACCTGCTCTGCGATGGCCGAGGAGAGGTGGCCTTGGACAGCGTCCAGATCTGCTGAGACGCCGACGAGTTCCCCGAGGAGGCCGTAGATCTGTGCGCTTCGGCGCTTGAACTCATCCCAGACGTCGATGTCGCGCCGGGCCGATTCGGCATGTCGCTGCGACAACCCCAACGCGCGCGCGTCGTCCGCTGTCCCGCCGAGATAGCGAGCGACGTCTGCGCCCCGACGTGGACTGGTGCGGTGCAGCACCAGTGCATCACCGTGAGATCGAGTTCGCGGTAGCGACGACAACTCCCCAGCAGTTCGCTGGATGAAGTCCTTGGCCGGACCCATGCGCTCGTCGAGGTCCAGCAATGCCAACAGGTCGGCAAGCAGTCGGGTCAGGACAGGGTCGTCGGGATCGAAGTCGATCCGGATCAGGCGGCGACTCTCCTGGCTCTGGATCGCCTCGCGGAGGCCGGAGGCGGCCAAACGGATCGCACGGGCGGAATCGGGCCCGACACCCGGGACGTGTCCGATCTCCTTGCGGCCCTCCCAGACATGCAGCACGTTCTCGTAGCCACGGCTCTGGAGCGGAGCCAGGCGCACGCTGTCTCCAGCAGCCTGCCGTAACACGTCGAGTGAGAGCGCCCGGAGCTTGGAGTCGATCCGTCGATCGAGTAGTTCGGCGTAGCCGCTGGTGACTGCCCTCGTCAGCTCTTCCCGGACTCGCTCGTGATCGGTTCCGAGTTCCAGGACGTCATGGAGTGCGGCGATGTCGTGCCCCGGGAGCAGCTCATCGGCAACAGTCGGCAGGGGCGCACCCCAGGCAAAGGCGAGGCCGGCTGCGGCTCGCGGCCCGGGCGCAGGGGAGTCCGCGATCCTGGCCACGGTGCGTTGAATGGCCTCTTCGAGGCCACTTCGACGGACCCAGTTGCGGAGCACGAGCGCGCGGTTGATTGCTGGACCGACGTCGCGTCCGCTCGTGCGCAGGTCTTCGGACGTCCGGACGAGCTCGGCCTGGAGTTCCTTCGCACTGTCGACCAGGCCCGCCATCTCGAGGACGACCGCGCCGAGCGCGCGCGCTTCGTCGAACTCAGCAGACTCTGCGCGGGGGAAGAAGATGGTCGAACTGAGCACCCCTTTCCGGTCATTGACAACTATTGCGTCCCGTTCGTGGCGAGAACGGACCGAACGAGACGCCGACGCGAGATAGGCGTTGATCGTTTCAATGGCGCGCGAGGTCCGCTCCGCCCAGGCCTGCAGGCCATCGGCGATCCCACGTGCCTGCTCGAGATCGACCGAGACCGATGGGGCCATCGTCGTCATGGCAGATCCTCACCAGCACGCCACAACGCGGCCCATGACCAGGAGAACGCGTGCTGCTGCAGGTCGTCCCACCGCAACCCGCTGAGTCGGAGCCGGCTGACACGCAGCTCTCCGGTCGCGGCTCGGAGGAGGACGCGGAACTCTTCCTCGAGGTTGAGGGCGGACGCCACATCGGTACGACGGATGTGGACGGCGTCCTGGTGAGTCTCTTCGAGTGGCAGCCACCACTGCCGCCCGGTGCCCGGCAGGGACACGCGCAACAGCTGGCTGTGGTCTGGGGCCAGGTCAGCCTCCAGTCCCGCAAGCCGGACCCGCTCCAATGTGTCCGACAGATGGCGAATGTCCTGGAGCGCGGGGCTGCCGAGCAGGTGCGCCGGCACGACCAGCGCGACACCGTGGAGCTGGGGGGGCTTGAGGACGACACTGGACTCGGCCGGAAAACGCTCGCGACGCAATTCGAGTCTGTCCTGGGCCTGCTCAGCGCGCCGCTGTGCCGTCTCTGGTTTCACCGTAGGGCGGCTGCGACCCGAGGCGATCCCCTCCCAGTAGGCGATCTCCTGAGACAACGATGCCTCGATCTCTTCGCGCTTGCGCATCATGGCGGTGCCGTGGCTCTGCTCGACATCGGAGCGAATCTTTCGGGCTTGACCCATGGTCCATGTCTTGGCCCATTCCAGGATCCGCGAATCACCCCCGAGATCTGACACGACCTTCTCGACAGCGGGAAGTTCTGATTCGTCGGGGGCCCGATAGTCCAGATAGGCGGGTCCTGCGTCGTGGTGACCCTGCTCGTCGATCTCGACGAAGTCGAATCGTCGTGCCAGTGATACCGGGGTGGCGGATCCGTCGTTCACCTCGCAGCTGGCCATCGTCAGCACCCGAGGTCGTGACGAGGAAGACCAGGGATCGACGAGCACGGCGACCTCGAGCATCTCCTTCTCGTAGTGCCGTGTCACCGCAAGTGCGGTGGCGTCGAAAAGCCGGTGGCCCGGCCCGACGGTTGCCGTAGCTGTGGCATCTCCACCGTGCCTGCCGAGGCTCACCGCTGAGTAGGCGTTGCTGAGTGCCCCCCCGGCCTCTCTCGAGACGTCCTTCACGGCCGCTGGGACGAAACGGACATCGTGCAGGCCAGATCCCGCGGAGCGGACCTTGCCTCCGAGCGCTTCCAGGCCGGAAATGAACCAGGGACCCGAGAAGTGCGGCTGGAGAGCGTGTCTGCGTCCCTCCTCGGCCCGACGTTGGGCTGAGGCGAGATCGACCCGTTCCAGTACGTCCTTGTACTCGGCGCGCTTCGCCAGCAACTCCGGGATGTCCTTCGCGACCTTCTCGTCGACGACCCGGGAGAGCCGGTCCCGAACCGATGGATCGTCGCCGTACTGGATGGCTTCCTTGAGGAGCCCCTCGAGGGGTGTGTCGCCGAAAGCTTCGCCCAGGACGTCGAACACTTTGCCCTGAAGAGCCAGGGACTGCTCCTCCATCTTGCTCAACAGGCGCAGGTACACGTCGCCCTCGCGCGTGTTCGCTGCCACCAGATTCCACAGGTAGCAGACCTCAGCCTGTCCGATCCGGTGGATGCGCCCGAAGCGCTGCTCCAGGCGGTTCGGGTTCCACGGCAGGTCGTAATTGACCATCAGGTTGGCGACCTGGAGGTTGAGACCTTCTCCCGCGGCATCCGTCGCGAGGAGGATGTCCGCGAGCGGATCGGACACGAACTGGGCCTGCGCACGCAGACGCGTCTGACGATCCAGACCACCATGGATCTCGAGAACGGTGCCGGGCCGCCCCAGTTCGTCGATCCGCGCGCGAAGGTACCTGAGCGTGTCCCGATGTTCGGTGAACACGATGAACTTCCGGCGCGAGCCATCGGGACGAACAGCATGCTCTGAGCTCAAGATCGACCTGAGCTGCAGCCACTTCTGGTCCGCCTCGGATGCGCGGACCTCCGCCGCGAGATCGATCAGTCGCCCCAGCGTCGCGATCTCGGTGTCGAGCTCTGCCAGGGTCGCGGCTGCCGTCGCGGCGTCGAGCACAGGGCTGTGTTCGTTTTCCTCCGCCGTGGCGACATCAGCGTCGTCGGGCTTGGTCTCCGGGACGTTGCCTTGGGGACCCAGCGCGCCGGACGCCAGTTCCTCGCGGCGTCCCCGCAACCGCTCCCGGCGACGTTGGAGGCTACGCAGAATGGCCTCCGGGCTCGATGCCAGACGCCTCTGCAGCACCATCAGCGCAAAACCGACGGTGCGGCGGGTCTGTCCCCGCAGCACCGCCTCGGCCCGGTTCATCTCCACGCTGACGTACTCACTCACCTCCTCGTAGAGACGAGCCTCGAGCGCGCTCAGCTCATAGGAGATCGTCTGAGAGCGGCGCTCGGTGAACAGGTGCCTTCCCTCCATAGTCAGCAGGTCTTCTTTGAGCATCCGCCGCATCAGGTCGGTGCCGGGGCGTGCGGCATCTTGGACTCGGTGACTACCGAAGCGGTCGCGGTCCAGTAGCGCGAGGAAAGCCTGGAACCGTTCGGGGTCCCCTGAGTGCGGGGTGGCGGTGAGCAGGAGGAAGTTCCTGGCTACCTCCGCGAGGAGCTCGCCGAGCCGGTAGCGGTTCGTGCGGGAGCTGTCTGGCTGTGTCCCGGTTGCGCTCATCCGGTGGGCCTCGTCGACGACCACCAGGTCCCACTCGTGTTCTTGGAGTTCTCGAGCGAGTTCGTCGTTGTTTGCCAAGACGTCCATCCGGGCGATCAGTAACGGGTACTCGCTGAAGACCGATCCGACGCAGGTGGCCACGAGGTCACGGGTCAGGACCGTGAAGACCAACCCGAACTTCTCGTACAGCTCGTTGGCCCACTGATCAACCAGACCGCTCGGTGCCACGATGAGGCAGCGGGTCAGGTCGCCTCGCAGCATCAGTTCCTTGACGTACAAGCCGCACATGATGGTCTTGCCGGCGCCCGGGTCGTCGGCGAGCAAGTACCTGAGCGGACGTCTCGGCAAGAACTCGCCGTAGACCGCGTTGATCTGATGGGGAAGCGGTTGCAGGGTCGAGGACGACACCGCCAGCATCGGATCGATCAAGGCTGCGTGCTGCAAGCGCAGGGCCTCGGCTGCGATCTTCCAGGTCCTGACTTCGATGCGGCTGGTGGCGCCGCCTTCTGTCACCCGATTCAGCTTGTCTTCCTGATCGGCGAAGACCAGGCTCTCTTGCACGTCTCCGCGGCGAGTGCGGAACGTCAGGAGCACCGCGTCGTCCAGTTCCCATTGAACGCGTACGACCTCGATCGGCTCGCCGATCAGACCTGTGACCCAGTCGCCGGGATAGAGCTCATTCAGCCGGATCATGCGGCGAGTGCCTCCAACCAGTGCCCAGCCGACGGGCGACGCCCCGGTGAGGCGGCGCGCCGAAGAAGCGTCTCGACTCGGCCGGCCTGGTGCCGGTTGAGTCCGGGCACAATCGGGACGGTGCCTGCGGTGCTCGCGTGGCCGCGTAGGTCGAGGAGTTCCGCAATGAGCCCGGCCAACTCGTGACGGTCCTCGTCGGCGCCTCGAACCGGCAGCGAGCCGTCGAGCACCTCACCACCGATAGGACGGAGTAGGTGCGGTTCGAGAAGCCAGAGTTTCGGTCGCCCGTCCAGGGACACGCCGAAGGACGAGGGAGAGATGCCCGACGTAACGAGATCAGCTGCGTGGAGTGCGTGGATCGTTCGTGCGACCAAGCGGGCGCACTCGAGACGATCCAGTACGTCGAGAGGGTCGGGCGCTCCTCTCAGCACGTCGCCGAGGGTCATGACCCGATCCCGTCCTTTGGACTCAGCGGAGAGATCGATGAGGGAGTAGTGGGTCGCGTCGTGCCTCTGTGGCAGGGCAACCGTGACCGGTTCGCCGGTGAGAGCGTCGGTCACTGGATCGGCGGCCATATCGAAGCGCTCCAACATGTCCTCCAGAACCGGAGCAGGGAGCGGAGAAGGGTATTCAGTCCGCCGGGGGGCATTTCGGGGTTTCTTGGCGAACCTCTCGGTGTCGATGGGCGACTCGTTCAGCGTGGCCGCGTCGATCAACAGGACCCGTACCTCCTCGAGGACGGGCTCGGGGACTGGTGCTGGTGAGGTGGCCGCCTCTTCCGCAGTGGCCTGTTCGGCGGATTCGAGGTTGGTAGCGCCTTCCTCGATGGGGGTCTCGACAGGCGCCAGAGACGGCGGCGTGGACGGCCCCGGGTGCTGCTCGTTCGCCGGTAGTGACTCGGCTGCCACATCGGGAGCAGGAGACTCTTCCACATCAGGAGTGGCCGCGAACTCCAGCCACCGATCGAGCTCAGCTTCTCTCGCATCTGGCGACCGAACGGCCCTGGCCATGTGGATCGCTTCATCGGTCGTCGTTGCCGCGATGGCGCTGGGTGATGCCGCAACGGGCGGCAACGTAGCTGGCGCCGGGCGGGCGCGTCGAGGGCCACGTAGCTTGGCCAGGAGTCTCTGGAAGAACTTCACGACGAGCTCTTCTGAGTCAAGAAGATGAAGACCTCCAGTCGCGCCTGCCCGAGAGGCAGGGCGCCATCCCAGAAGGCCCTCGAGGGCACGCGCGAACCGAACGTCGAGCGCGAGGCGCAGCCCAGCTGGCTGATGACGGACCGGGCTACGTTCTGTCCGACCGCCACGTCCGAACCGCCGCCGAAGACCAGCACCAGCGCGGCGCGCTCTCCCCTCACGGGACCCAGCCTGGACGTGATGGCCTGGCAGACAGCACGCGCCTCAGCGCCCGCTACTCGACCGGTACTCGCTGGTCCCGGCTTCACGTTCACGGTGATCGAGACGGGGTCGGTCTTCATGCCCACGATGGGTGCGACTTTGGGTGGCGGGGGAGGCGGCTCGGGGGGTTCGGGGGGCGTGTAGGCGATCGCGGAGCCGAGCCCGACGATGAACAGGACCAGGAGGAGGTCAGCGAACACCCAGCCCGCGATCGATTCGACGCTGAAATGACGCGCGCGTCGGCTGGCTCCGGACGCCATGTCAGCGGCCGCCCACGGGCTCCGCGCCCATCGAAAGGCGACGCAGCATCCGCTCCGCGGCATCGCGGGCGGCCGACAGTTCGGAGACCTGGCCCTGCAAAGCACCTTCTTGCCGGGTCAACGCAAGCTCGAGCTGCTCGATCGCAGCGGTGATCTGTGCGGCCACGTCGGCGAGCTCCTGTTGGCCGCGCAGCTGGTACTCACCGATCTTGTGCACCTCGGAGGCGAGAGTCACGGCGGCATCGCTGGTCTTGGTCGCGCTGGAGCCCATGGTGCCGATCACCGACTGCAAGTCATCGGCGGCGCTGCGGATCGCAAGCGACGTTGAGTCCCGGAAGCCGGCCTCCGCGGAGGAGACGCTGGCGGCGATGACGGTGGCGGACTCTCGGGTGGCGTCACTAATGGTGGTGACGCCTTCGCGGAAGGCGGCCGTCACGCTTGCGTGTCCCTGCTCCACCGAGTCGGTCACGGCTGCGACCGCGCGCTCGTTGACGTCGCTGAGACCCTCGAGGCTCTGCTGCACCACGGTGGTGATGGCAGCAGTTCCCTCCACACTGGCCTGACGGGTCTGGTCTGCTGCAACGGCAGTCGCCTCCGAGGCGCGGGTTGCCGTCACCACGAGTTCGGACACCTCGCCCGCTGCCTCGCGGAGGTTCTCCGACACAGTTGACAAACCCTCGGTCGCCTCACGAGTCGCCTTGTCCACCTCGACGAGCGTCTTCCTCACGGCGCGATGGGCCGACGCGAGCTTGTCTACCGAGCGCTGGAGCACCTCCTCGATGCGCTGCGGATGGTCAGCCCGCTTGGCATTCAGGACGATGGACGCGCCGGTGAGCGCCGAGACCAGCTCCGTCTGGGCCGCTCGCCTTGCATCATCCTCCCGTCGGACGTTGACGCCGGCAGCAACGCGATGCGCCACCAGTGCGGCGATAGCTCCGATGATCAGCAGCGTCGAGATCAGGGCCATCGGGACGAGTTGATGCCAGTGGCTGAGAGTGTTCTCGAAACCCGTGGCCCACAACTCCAGGAACGTCGTCCCGTCTTCCACCTGCCCAGCGTCGAGCATTTCCTGGTAAGCACTGGAGGCCTCGCGGAAGGACCACCACGTCCATCCGACGGGCAGGAAGACGGCCACACCGGTGAGCATCCCCAGCGCACGCTCAGTCCAGTTGTGGTGCTCCAGCCGAACTGTCGAATCCATTGGGAAGGCGGCGAACAAGTCGACTGCGACCCACGTGTCGCTTTCCTCTCGGTTGAGGTCTTCGGCCAGCGACCGCAGGTCGTCAGAGCGGTCAGCGAACCGGACGTCTCCGGCAAGGGCCAAGAGTCGCTCGGCACAGGCAGTTGCGTCGGGCGCTGCTGGCATGGGTCCTCCGTGTGTCGTTCCTGCGAAGTAGGCGCGTTGCCCGAACGCTGACTGTAAAGCCCTACTCCGACAACGATGGCGGAAGTGAAGGTTTCCCACCGCAACGAAGGCGCGGGGCGCCGCTCGCCAAGACAGATTCGGTTGGCTGGGCCGATCAGCAGACGTGAAGGAGAACCGCGTCGTGATCGGACATCGGCTTTCCGTCTCGAGTTGCCATCACCGCGCGGGCGCGGGCTGGGGCCCGGCCGGGATCGATGTCTCGTGCCGGGTCCGGTGAAGTCGGCTGGTGGGCCAGCCGCCAAGGCAGGCAGAGAACCTGGGGCGCTTCAGGTCCCTTGAAAGTAGGGCTTGGACACGGCGCATCTTTCGTCGACACCGGTCAAGTCCGCTGGGGTGGCGTCCGAGAGGAATAGGTCGTCGGTTCGATTCCGACAGGCGGCTCCGAGAAGGGCCCCTGACCTGCGGGAACGCAGGTCAGGGGCCTTCGTCATCTCACGGGATCGAACCGACGACGGGTGGAAGTCCACACGCACTCCACCGACGAGAACGCACCATGATCCCACCCACCCGACCTCGGCCGCCCGGGACGCCGGGGCACGTCGAATCCTCCTGTCGCGCGAGCTTCCCGAGCGGGACTTGAAGGGCGCGACGCAGGAGCATCGACGCGACCTGCTGAACGGCGGTTGCAACTGAAATGCCGGGCCACCGGGTACGAGCATGGCGACAGGTCAGGGACGGCGTCGCTCCCTGCGCAGGAGGGAGCGCAGAGTCTCGGCGTTCGCGTAGCCGACACGGAGCGCGATCTCGGCGGAGGTGAGGTCCGTGGTCGCCGAGAGGTGCCGCGCTCGTTCGATGCGAAGCCGTTGGACGAAGCCGAGCGGAGTGAGGTTGAGCGCCGCACGGACTCGTCGCTCGAGGGTGCGCCGACTGGTCCCGAGCGACTGCGCTACCGACGCGACGTTGAACGGTTCGTCCAGGCGGGCGCGCACGAAGCGTTCGAACTCGACGACGATCGGGTCCTCGTGCCGGAGATGTTCGTAGGCGATGAAGGCCGCCTGCGACGGGCGCTCGTCGATGATGAGGAGCTTGGCGACATGTCGCGCCAGGTCGGGGCTGATCGATCGCACGAGTGAGAGTGCGAGGTCGATGTGGGCGAAGGCGGCGCCGGCGGTGACGAGGTTTCCGTCGACCACGACCATGGTGTCGAGATCGAGCGCGACGGTCGGATATCGCTTCCGGAACTCCGGCCCCAGGAACCAGCTGGTCGTCGCGCGCCGCTGGTGCATCCGTCCGGTCTCGGCGACGGCGAACACGCCGGTGCACGCCGCGGCGATCTGGGTGGTCGCGTCGTCGAGGCGCGCGAGTGAGGCGATGACCGAACGAGCATCCCGGCTCCGGAGGGCGTCGTCGGTCGCGGCGGCGGTGAGGGTTCCGAGCGCGGGGACGACGACCACGTCGAACTCCCCGGACTCCGACAGCGGGTGGTCCACCGACAGGGCCATCGATGCTGTCGTCGTCACGCGCCGTTTCGGTCCGAGGATGGCGAGTTCGATCGGGTCGATCCGCGGGTCGACATCGCCGCGGGCCCCGTCGGCCACCCGCAGGATGTCGATGACCGACGCGACCGCCGAACCGAAGCAGCCGTCGATCGCGATCAGCCCGATACGCATGGCGCGAATCGTAGCAATACTGCCGTATACGCCACTCCTCAACTCCCCTCTTCCGTCCTACGCTGAACTCGCCCCACCGATGGATCCCGATGTCAAGGAGAACCCCTCATGTCCACGCCCGCATCACTCCCGTACGCCTTCGTCGCCAAGATCGTCGCCGCCGATGGCCAGCACGACGCGCTCGCCGATCTGCTCGCCGGCGCTGTCGCACTCGCCAACGAGGAAGTGGGGACGATCGTCTGGTTCGCGGCCAGGACCCACGCCGACACCTTCTGGATCTTCGATGCATTCCCCGACGAGGCCGCTCGCGACGCGCACGCCAACGGCGCCATCGTCGAAGCCCTGATGGCCCATCAGCACCTGCTCGGCGCAGCACCCGAGATCCTGCCTGCCGACGTCCTCGCGTCCAAGCTCCCGTAGTCCGCCGTCGCACGAGGCGGGTGTGCCTCGGGGGCGCCCGTCAGATGGCGTCTCGAGAGCCACATCCACTCGGCACGAGCAGGTCGTCGGTTCGATTCCGACAGGCGGCTTCGGACAAGCCCCTGACCTGCGGAGACGCAGGTCAGGGGCTTGGTGCGTCCGGGACCCAGTGCGACTGGAGTGTGTGCATCGCACCAGTCGCGTCACCCGCACTCCCGTCGACCTCCCAGCCGCGCGTCGGCTCGGGGCCCGCGGCGAAGGACCCGCCGAGCAACTCGACCCGTTCGGCCATGCCCACCAGTCCGAAGCCCGGCTGCGGCGGCGAGCCGTGCTCGATCCGGCCGTCGTCGCGGACCCGGAGCCTGACGGTCCCGCCCTCCCGGCGTACGTCGATGCCGACCCGGGTCGTCCCCCCGCGCGTGCCGGAGCGCGTTGGTGAGGGACTCCTGGGCGATGCGGTAGAGCGCGGTCTCCACCTGCGGCGACAGTGGAGGCAGCACGGGGTCGACAGCGACCTCGACCCGTGGGCTCGCACCGGTGCGCGCCAGGGCTGCGACGTCGGTGAGGCCGGGTTGCGGCGCGTACTCGACGCCGCCGTCGGTGCGCAGCGCCCGCACCATCGACCGCATCTCGTCCAGGGTCCGCGAAGCCTCGGCCTCGATGACTGGAGCGGCGCGCGGGACGACGGACTCCGGGTCAGCCCGCGTCGCCCGCCTGCCGAGCGCGGTAGGCGGCGGCGTGGGTCCGGTCGGCACACCCGGAGCCGCAGAAGTGGCGTGAACGGTTGCGCGTCAGGTCGACCAGCACGTGGTCGCACCCGCTCGCCCGGCAGACCTTGAGCCGGGCCAGGTCACCCGCGCGCAGCAGGTCCACGACCGCGACGGCGGCCTCCACGGCCATCCGCTGGTCCAGCGGGGCGTCGTCGGGAAGGGCGTGGACGTGCCACCCGTAGTCCCCGTGCCGGACGACGCGGGGCGAGGCGCCGGCGTGCTCGAAGACCGTGTTGACGTCGGCGGCGACGGTCTGCTCGTCGGCACTCCACCAGCGGCGTAGCCGAGGTCGCAGGTCCCGCACAGCCTGGAGCTCGCCCAGGGTCGTCGGTGGGGCGCCGCTCCACGACCAGGCCTGCACGAAGTCGAGCAGTGCCGCGAGGTCCGCCAGCCCCTCGCGGGTCCGCCCACCGCTCGCGCCTGAAGGGGCGGGGGCTGTGTTCACCAGCGCGGCCGCACCCTGCAGGGCCACGGCTGTGTCATGACCGAAAAGCACCTTGACTCCTGACGTGCGGGGTCCGTACCGTCAGGATCATCCGTCATTACGGTCCTGATGTCGATCCCGAGGAGCCCCCGATGCCGTCCCAGGTGCCCACCGCCCCCTTCCTCGACCTGGCAGACCCGGCCTTCGACACCACCTCCGCGCAGGTGCACGCGGCCCGCGAGGCCGACTGGCTGGCGCCGACGTCGTACGGCTTCGCGGTGCTGCGCTACGAGGAGGCCAACGAGCTGCTGACCGACCGCCGTTTCCGGCAGGGCAACGCACGCTGGCCGGAGCAGAACGGCGTGACGGGCGGTCGGTTCCTCGAGTGGTGGCAGCGGGTGCTGCTGAGCCTCGACGGCGACGACCACGCGCGACTGCGCCGCCTGCTGATGCCGGCGTTCAAGCGACAGAGCATCCTGCGCATGCGACCGCAGTTCCAGCGGATCGCCGACGAGCTGGTCGAAGGGTTCGCCCAGCGCGGCCGGGTCGAGCTGATCGAGGAGTTCGCCGAGCCGTACGCCGCTCGCATCCTCTGCCTGCTGCTGGGCCTGCCCGAGGGCGAGTGGCGGCAGGTGGCGCACTGGGCCGACGACCTGGGCCGTTCCTTCGGCATCGCCGTCGCCCGGGACCTCCCGTTGATCGAGGCGGCGCTGGAAGGCCTGACCGGCTACGTCGAGGCGGCGGTCGAGGACCGCCTCGCACACCCTCGCGAGGACCTCGTCTCCACCCTGGTGCAGGCCCACGCGGGGGACGGCCGCCTGACCCGCGACGAGCTGGTCGTCGGCCTGGTGTTCCTGGCCTTCGCCGGGATGGAGACGACGCGCAACCAGATCGGCCTGGCCGTCCAGACGCTGCTGCGCCACCCGGACCAGTGGCGGTTGCTGTCCGAGCGTCCTGACCTGGGCGAGGCGGCCGTCGAGGAGGTCATGCGGGTCAACCCGACGGTCACCTGGGTGACTCGCGAGGCGACCGAGGACCTGACGTTCCGCGGTGTGCACTTCCCGGCGGGCGCGATCCTGCAGGTGCTCTCGCACGCCGCCGGCACCGACCCGCGGGCCATGCCCGATCCTGACGTCGACATCACCGCTGCCCGTGACCGGGCGCCGCACCTGGGCTTCGGCAAGGGCGTCCACCACTGCCTGGGCCACATGGTCGCGCGCGTCGACATGGCGGTGGCGCTCCCGACCCTGGCCCGTGCCATGCCGGATGCCGCGCCCGACGGCCCGGGGGAGTGGCTCCCGGTCTCCGGCAACACCGGCGCGCTGTCCTTCCCCCTGTGCTTCACCCCCGGGCCCTGACCGGGCCCGCGGGCAGCCCGGACGGCCAGTGCTACGGTCCGCCCATGACGACCCCCTCGGTGTGCGCGACGGCATGGCCCTCGCTCGTGCCGAGCGGCGCCGCCCTGCTGGCGATCCTCCTCAGTGAGGAAGCGCGGGGCGTGCGGGGCGTGGACGTCCTGCGGCGCAGCGTCGACCGCGCCCCGCCCGCGCGCTGACCGCGGCAGCGACTGCCGTCCTCTCCCCTCTCTCTCGCGATCCCCGTGAGCGGCGCCGCTGCGCCCTCGGCGTGGACCGCTCCCGCCCCGCGCCGTCGCGCGCCCCGGCTCGACCCAGGACGTGTCCCATGACGACCCACCCCCGCTCGCCCAGCACTCCCGCACGACGTACGCCGCAGCGCGTCGCCGTGGTCGGCGGCGGCATCGTCGGCCTCAGCGTCGCCTGGCACCTCCAGAGGTACGACGTCGAGGTGGTCGTCCTCGAGCAGGGCCGGATCGGGGAGGGCGCGTCGTGGGGCAACGCCGGGTGGCTGACGCCGGCCCTCGCGCGACCCCTGCCCGACCCGCACGTGCTGCGGTTCGGTCTGCGGGCACTGCTCGACCCTGCGTCGCCGGTCTATCTGCCGCCGACGGCCGACCCGGCCACGTGGCGCTTCCTGCTCGGCTTCGCCCGGCACTGCACGGCTCCCGCCGCCCGGCGGGCCATGGCCGCGCTCGCGCCGCTGAACCAGCGGGCGATCGCCGCCTTCGACGAGCTCTCCGACGCGCAGGCCATGCCCCGCACCCGCGACGCGCAGCCCTTCCTGGCGTGCTTCGGCTCCACGCAGGAGGCCCTGGCCCTGGTGCGGGAGCTGCAGGAGCTCGAGGAGCACGGTCAAAGGGTGCACTTCGACTACCTCACCGGTCCCCAGGTGCACGCCGCCGAGCCGGCGTTGGGGGCGGGCGTCGCAGCCGCGGTCGCCCTGCGAGGGCAGCGCTACCTGCACCCACCCCTGTTCGTCGCCTCGCTGCGCGCGGCGGTGGAGGAGGCCGGCGGGGTCGTCCGCGAGGGCAGCACGGTCACCGGCGTACGCCGCGACGTGGCTGGCCTGCGAGTCGTCACGGCCACCGGCGAGGACCGGCACGTCGACGCCGTCGTCCTCTGCGGCGGCGCAGGTTCGGGCGACCTGCTCCGCGATCACGGGGTGCGCCGACCGGTGCAGGCGGGCCGTGGCTACTCCTTCAGCGTCACCGGCGCGGAGGTGCCGTCCGGACCGGTGTACTTCCCGGTCGAGCGGATCGCCTGCACCCCGCTCCACGACCCGTGGGTGACCGAGCGCGACGAGAAGTGGCGCCCGCTCCCCGTCACGCCGCGGCTGCGCATCGCCGGGATGATGGAGTTCCGTCCCCACGGCGCGCCGTTGGACCCCCGGCGGATCGAGGCGATCGTCGCCGCGGTGCGTCCCCTGCTGCCGGAGGTGGACCTCGACGACCGGCAGGACGAGTGGGTCGGCTCCCGGCCGTGCACCACCGACGGGCTGCCGCTGATCGGTCCCACGCGCACCCCCGGGGTCCACGTCGCCACCGGGCACGGCATGTGGGGAGTCGTCCACGGACCGCTCACCGGGCGGCTGCTGGCCGAGCAGGTCGTGACCGGCCGCGCGTCGCCCCTGCTGCGTCCCTTCCGGCCAACCCGATGACCCTCGAGGACGTCTCGACGGCAGCCCGCCGAGCCCTGGGTGCTGGCGGAGCTGGGCGAGGCCTGACTCAGCCCGCGAACGGGTCGACGACCGACAGTCCTGCGGCGAGGAACGGCCGGGTGTCCCGGGTGGCAATGGCGAAGTCGTGACGGCGGGCGACCGCGGCGATGAGCGCGTCCGCGAGGGCGATCGACTCACCACGCTGCCGAGCGGTGCTCCGGACCTCGGCGTACGCCGATGCCGACGGTACGTCGAAGTCGAGGATGCGACCCGCGAGGAGCGGCAGCACCTGCTCCTCGAGCGCGGACGCCAGGGTCGTGCGTCGAGCTCCCGCAGGGAGGTTGGCGATGCCGTAGCGGAGCTCGGCCAGGGTGATGGTCGTGACGTGCAGCGTCTCGGGCACCTGCGCGTCCAGCCACGCGATCACGCGCGGGTCCGGACGCGGTCGGAGCGGCTCGGAGAGGACGTTGGTGTCCAGGACGATCACGACAGGTCGAGGGGCTCGGGCGCCGGCTCGAGATCGCGGTCCAGCTCGAGGCCGCCGACCGCGGCTCCGATGGCGGCCAGCGCCGAGCCGAGGCGGACCCGGTCGGGGGAGTCGACGGCTGCCGTGAGGATGGCGCGCACCTCCGCCTCGGTGCTGCGCCCGTGGGCCGCGGCGCGTGCCTTGAGGGCACGGTGGGTCTCGTCGGGCAGGTTGCGGACAGTGATGGCGGCCATCGGTCCTCCAGGTGATATCAATGCTGGCTCGATGATAGCGCTTCGCGCCCGGTCACGGCGCGACCCCTGCGACCCCCGCGACCAGGGCAGCGACCCGCGCCACCGCCGGCGAGGGGTCCGGCCGGTGCGCCAGGGCGAGCGGGACGGTCACGGGGTCCCCCGCGAGCGGGACGTAGGCGACGCCGTCGAGCCGCAGCGCCCGCACCGAGGCCGGCACCAGGCCGACGCCGAGACCCGCCGCGACGAAGACGACCAGCGTGCCCGTCTCGCCGACCTCCAGCACCGCCGGGTCGAAGCCCGCCGCCCGGCACGCCTCCAGCACCCGCGGCTGCAGGGTCGAGCGCGCCCCGGACGGGTGGGTCACCAGCGTCTCGCCGGCCAGGTCGGTGAGGGCGACCGACGCCGCACCGGCCGCCGGGTGCGCAGCGGGCAGCACCGCCACCAGGGGCTCGCGCCGCAGCTCGTGCACCACCAGGTCGTCCGGGAGCACCGGTCCCGGCCGCAGAACGGCCAGGTCGAGGTCACCGGCGCGCAGCGCGTCGAGCAGCTCGGGTCCGAGCAGCTCCCCGCGCAGCTCCAGCTCGAGGTCGGGCAGCTCCTCGCGCACGCGACGCGCGACCCGCGGCAGCACGTCGTACGTCGCCGTGCCGACGAACCCCAGGCGCACCCGCCCCGCGCGGCCGGCCACGAGCAGCGCCAGGTCCGCCTCGGCGCGGTCGGCCGCAGTGAGCACCTCCCGCGCCCGCTGGAGCAGCAACCGCCCCGCGTCGGTCAGGTCGACGCGTCGCGTGGAGCGGTCGAGCAGCCGCGCGCCGACCTCGCGCTCGAGCGCCTTCAGCTGCTGCGACAGCGCCGGCTGGGCGACGAGCAGCCGCGCGGCGGCGCGCCCGAAGTGCCGCTCCTCCGCGAGCACGACGAAGGAGCGCAGCAACCGGATCTCCACTCGACCATGATGCCCCAGCCTTATCAATGAGGTGCGAATGAGTATTGGAGATGATCGAGCGACCGGCCTAGCGTGACGACATGGCCTCCTCCTTCCTCTACGCCGGCGTCCGCACCCCCTTCGGCCGCTTCGGCGGCGCCCTGGCCGGTGTCCGGCCCGACGACCTCGCGGCGACCGCGCTGTCCGGCGTGCTGGGCAAGGCTCCCGACCTCGACCCTGCCCGGGTCGACGACGTCGTGTGGGGCTGCGCCAACCAGGCCGGCGAGGACAACCGCAACGTCGGCCGGATGGCCGTGCTGCTCGCGGGCCTGCCCACCTCCGTGCCCGCCACGACGGTCAACCGGCTCTGCGGCTCCTCCCTGGACGCCGCGATGCAGGGCTCGCGCACGATCGAGACCGGCGACGCCGAGGTCGTGGTCGCGGGTGGCGTCGAGTCCATGACCCGCGCACCCTGGGTGCTGCCCAAGCCCGACCGCGCCTTCCCGGCCGGCAACACCACGGCGGTCTCCACGACCCTGGGCTGGCGGCTGGTCAACGACCGGATGCCGGCGGAGTGGACCGTCTCCCTCGGCGAGGCCAACGAGCAGCTCGCCCAGCGCTTCTCGATCTCCCGGGAGCGGCAGGACGAGTTCGCCGCGCGGTCCCACGTGCTCGCCGCGCAGGCCTGGGCCGACGGCTTCTACGACGACCTCGTCGTCCCGGTGCTCGGCGCGGAGCTGGCCCGCGACGAGTCCATCCGCGACGGCTCCACGCCCGACAAGCTGGCCGGTCTGAAGCCGTCGTTCCGCCCTGCCGACCAGGGCGGCACCATCACCGCCGGCAACGCCAGCCCGCTCAACGACGGCGCCGCCGCGGTGCTCCTGGGCTCCGAGTCCGCGGCCGCACTCCTCGGTCGCGACCCCGTGGCCCGCATCGCCGGTCGCGGCGCGCACGCCCTGGACCCGCAGGACTTCGGGTACGCCCCGGTCGAAGCCGCCAACGCTGCCCTCGCCCGCGCCGGCATCGGGTGGTCCGACGTCGCCGCGGTCGAGCTCAACGAGGCCTTCGCCGTGCAGTCGCTGGCCTGCGTCGACGCCTGGGGCGTCGACCACGCGATCGTCAACGCCCGCGGCGGTGCGATCGCGATCGGCCACCCGCTGGGGGCCTCCGGGGCCCGGGTGCTGGCCACCCTCGCCCAGCGGCTCGCCGACTCCGGCGAGCGGTGGGGCGTGGCCGCCATCTGCATCGGTGTCGGGCAAGGTCTGGCCGTGGTGCTGGAGAACGTCACCAGCGGGGTCCGTTCGTGAGCGCGCGCGTGCTGACGTCGTACGACGACGCGGTGGCCGGCACCGCCGACGGCTCGACCGTGATGGTCGGTGGCTTCGGCATGGCCGGCATGCCGGTCGAGCTCATCGACGCGCTGATCCGCCAGGGGGCGAAGGACCTCACGATCGTGTCCAACAACGCCGGCAACGGCGACACCGGCCTGGCCGCGCTCCTGGCCGCGGGCCGGGTGCGCAAGGTGGTGTGCTCCTTCCCGCGGCAGGTCGACTCGTGGGTCTTCGACGGGCTCTACCGCGCCGGGGAGATCGAGCTGGAGGTCGTGCCGCAGGGCAACCTCGCCGAGCGGATGCGCGCCGCGGGCGCCGGCATCGGGGCGTTCTACTCCCCGACGGGCGTCGGCACCCCGCTGGCCGAGGGCAAGGAGGTCCGCGAGATCGACGGGCGCACCTACGTCCTGGAGATGCCCATCCGCGCCGACCTCGCGCTGGTCAAGGCCCATGTCGCCGACCGGCTCGGCAACCTCGTCTACCGCAGGACGGCCCGCAACTTCGGGCCGGTCATGTGCACCGCCGCCAGCACCGTGGCGGTGCAGGTCGACCGAGTGGTCGAGGTCGGGGAGCTGGACCCGGAGAGCATCGTGACCCCGGCGATCTTCGTCGACCGGGTCGTCCCCGCGGACTCGGTGGCGGCGACGAGGACGGAGGAGGTCGCATGAGCCGCGACAAGCACCAGATCGCCGCGGCCATCGCCCGCGACATCGCCACGGCCCATCCCGACGGCGCGTTCGTGAACCTCGGGATCGGCCAGCCCACGCTGGTCGCCGACCACCTGCCCGAGGGCTCCGGGGTCGTGCTGCACACCGAGAACGGCATGCTCAACATGGGCCCCGCGGCCGCCGAGGACCAGGTCGACCCGGACCTCACCAACGCCGGCAAGATCCCGGTCACCGAGCTGCCCGGCTGCTCCTACTTCGACTCCGCGGCGTCCTTCGCCATGATGCGCGGCGGCCACCTCGACGTCTGTGTCCTGGGGGCCTTCCAGGTCTCGCAGACCGGCGACCTGGCCAACTGGCACACCGGCGCCCCGGACGCGATCCCGGCGGTCGGCGGGGCGATGGACCTCGCCATCGGGGCCCGCTCGGTCTGGGTGATGATGACGCTGCTCGACAAGCAGGGGCGGCCCAAGATCGTCCCGGAGTGCACCTACCCGTTGACCGGGGTGGGCTGCATCGAGCGGGTCTACACCGACCTCGGCACCTTCGAGATCGTGCCCGACGGGGTCGTGGCCCGCGACCTGGCGGGCACGACGCACGACGAGCTGGCGTCGCTGCTCGCGCCGGTGCGGCTGCTGCGTCCCTGAGGCCCAGCGGTCAGGCCGACGGCACCTGCGTCTTGCGGGGACCGACGCGCCACTCGCCGTCTGCGGTGGTGACGACCAGCGAGCGGCGTACGCCGAGGGCACCCTGCTCGCGCTGCAACCGGCCCTGGCCGCGCAGGTAGCGGTCGACGAACCGCGCGAGCCGGGCGGCGTCGCGGGCCAGGAGGTCGGTGTCCTCGTAGTCGCCCTCGAGCGTCACGGTGCGGGCGGGGCGCGAGAGCCGCGCCTCGAGCTTGGTGCGGGAGGCGGTGAGCTCGGCGGAGCGGCCGCCGCGGCCGGCGACGCGGTAGGCGACGGAGCCGCCGCCGGGGGACGGGAGCCGGGTCGTCTCGCCGGTGTGGCCCAGGTGCTGGGCGAGCGCGGTCTCGACGGTGGGCCTGCAGTCGGTCTCGAAGGTCACGACCGGAGCATGGCAGAGCGCCGGTGACCACGCAGGAGGACCCGGCCGGTCTCGCACGTCGAGCGCGGAGCCGAGGGCACACCGCGCGGGCTGAGGAGTGCTCGATCGCGCGGTTCGGGGCACCTGTGGCCCATGTCCACGACCCAGCAGACGCGACCGTCGCCGCACGTCGACGCCGACCGCCCCTCCGACCGCCCCTCCGAGCGCCCCTCCGAGCGCACCGCCCCTGACCGGAGCCGTCCCGGGGACCTCACGGCCGAGCAGGTCGAGCAGATCGGCCGTGAGCTGGACGCCATCCGCGACGGCGTCCTCGCTGCTCGCGGGGAGGTCGACGCGGCGTACATCCGGCGGGTCATCGTGGTGCAGCGCAGCCTGGAGATCGGCGGAAGGCTGGTCCTGCTGGCCGGGAGCCGGCGCCGGTGGGCGTGGGTCGTGGGGACCACCGCGCTGGCGACCGCGAAGGTCCTGGACAACATGGAGATCGGGCACAACGTCCTGCACGGGCAGTGGGACTGGATGCGCGACCCGAAGATCCACTCCTCGACCTGGGACTGGGACCACGCCTCGCCACCGGAGCAGTGGAAGCGTGCGCACAACGAGGTGCACCACCGGTTCACCAACATCCTCGGCCAGGACAACGACCTCGGCTACGGCATCCTGCGCGTCGACGAGGCGCAGGAGTGGCGGCCGCGCCACCTCGTGCAGCCGTTCTGGAACGCCGTCACCGCGTGCGTCTTCGAGTACGGCATCGCGATGTACGACCTCGAGCTCGGCGCCCACCTCAGGGCCGGCAAGAGGCTGCCGCCGGAGAAGCGCGACGAGGTCCTCGCGCTGCTGCACAAGCTGCGCAAGCAGGTCACCAAGGACTTCGTCGTCCACCCCCTGCTCAGCGGCCGCGGCTGGCGCGCGACGCTGGCCGCGAACGCCAGCGCCGTCCTGGTCCGCAACGTCTGGTCGCACTCGGTGATCATGTGCGGCCACTTCCCCGAGGGCGTGGAGGTCTTCGAGCAGCCCGAGCTCGACGAGGCCGAGACCCGCGGCGACTGGTACGTCCGGCAGATGCTCGGCTCGGCCAACATCACCGGACCCACGCTCCTGCACGTGCTGACCGGGCACCTCAGCCACCAGATCGAGCACCACTGCTTCCCGGACCTCCCCAGCCGGCGCTACCCCGAGATCGCACCGCAGCTGCGCGCGGTCTTCGACCGCTACGGCCTCACCTACAACGCCCGGCCGCTGCTGCAGCAGGTGGCCAGCGCCTGGCGGAAGGTGGTGCGCCTCTCGCTGCCGTGAGGCCCCCCACGGCCGGCGGAGGCGACCGTGCTGGGGATGCCCCGTGCGTCGCTCGTTGGAACGGGAAGAGTGCGTCGCGGTCCAGAGACGAGCGACGTGCGCAGGTTCTTGCGAAAACGTTCTGGATGACCCGCCGGCAGCCGGGTCGCCGCGCACTCCCTCGCGCCGCCCTTGCCGGCAGTCCCCGCCGACCTGTCAGCCGCGGACTCCCATCCGCACCTGGCCGGCCGGGGACACGCGGCGGGCTGGTCGACGTGCCGGGGGGCGTCGTCGACCAGCCCGCTCCTCCTCAGCAGGTGGTCGGTCGGCGTTCACCTGCCTGCTGCCCCGCGGACCGAGCCTGGGACCGTGAAGATCGCGGTCGTGGGCCTCGGGTACGTCGGGATATCGAACGCCGTGGTGCTCGCCCGGCACCACCAGGTCTGGGCCGTCGACGTCGACCCGGCGCGGGTCGAGGCGGTCACCGCCCGGCGCTCGCCCGTCGAGGACGCCGACCTCGACGAGCACCTCGCGCACGCGGAGCTGGACCTGCGGGCGACCACCGACCTGGCGGCCGCGGTCGCGGGAGCGGCGTACGTCGTCGTGGCCACGCCCACCGACTACGACCCCGAGGCCCACCACTTCGACACCACGTCGGTGGAGTCGGTGATCCGCGAGGCGCGTGAGGTGAACCCGACCGCTGTCGTCGTGATCAAGTCGACCGTCCCGGTGGGGTTCACGGCCCGGATGCGCGCCGAGCACCTCGGTGCGCACATCGTCTTCAGCCCCGAGTTCCTCCGCGAAGGCCGGGCGCTGCACGACAACCTGCACCCCTCGCGGATCGTCGTGGGCGACCGCGGCGAGGACGGCAAGCGCTTCGCCGACCTCATGGTCGAGGGGGCGCTCGACAAGACGGTCCCGGTGCTGCTGACCGACTCCGCCGAGGCCGAGGCGATCAAGCTCTTCTCCAACACCTACCTCGCGCTGCGGGTCGCCTACTTCAACGAGCTCGACTCCTACGCCGCCCGCCACGGCCTCTCCACCGCCCAGATCATCGAGGGCGTGGGCCTGGACCCCCGGATCGGCTCGCACTACAACAACCCGAGCTTCGGGTACGGCGGCTACTGCCTGCCCAAGGACACCCGGCAGCTCCAGGCCAACTACTGCGACGTCCCGCAGAACCTGATCAGCGCGATCGTCGCCGCCAACACCACGCGCAAGGACTTCATCGCCGAGGACGTCCTGCGGCGGCGTCCGTCCACGGTCGGGGTGTACCGGCTCGTCATGAAGCAGGGCTCCGACAACTACCGCATGTCCTCGGTGCAGGGGGTCATGAAGCGGCTGCGCGCCCGCGGCGTCGAGGTGCTCGTGCACGAGCCGACGCTGGAGGCCGGCGCCTTCTTCGGCGCCGAGATCGTGCGGGACCTCGAGGAGCTGAAGGCCCGCTGCGACGTCATCGTCGCCAACCGGCGGGCACCCGAGCTCGAGGACGTCGAGGACAAGGTCTACACCCGAGACCTGTACGGCCGGGACTGACGCGGGCCCGGCGTCGCGGACTGGAGGTCCTGTCCGGCACCTGGCGCCGGGCAGGACCTCCAGCTCGGTCGGAGGCGCGCGGTCGGGCCACGCGGTCTCGACGACGGCTGGCCGGAGGTGGGATGCCGGGAGCCCGCCGGGACCTGTTCGTCGGGCGCGCACGCGGAGGTCACGGGCGGTTCACCGGGCGCCGCGAGCGTGGGGGTCATGCGCGTCGCGATCGTGACCGAGTCCTTCCTGCCGTCGGTGAACGGGGTGGCCGGCACCGTCCGGCACGTCGTCGACCGGCTCGTCGCCACCGGCCACAAGGTCATCGTGGTCGCGCCGGGCCCCGGCCCCACGTCGTACGGGCAGGTGCAGGTGGTCCGGGTGCGGTCGATGGCGCTGCCCGGCTACCGCGCCTTCCCGCTCGGCCTGCCGGACCCGCAGGTCCACCACGCCATCGAGGCGTTCCGCCCCGACGTGGTCCACCTGGCCTCGCCGATCCTCCTCGGCGCGGTCGGCCTGCGCGTCGCGCGCCGGCTCGACGTGCCGAGCGTCGCGGTCTTCCAGACCGACGTCGCCGGCTTCGCCCGCCAGTACGGCGTGCGCGCCGACCGCGCCATCGACCGCTGGGTCGCGAGCCTGCACCGCCGTGCCGACCGCACGCTCGTCCCGTCGACGGCCTCCCGCCAGCAGCTCGCCGCCCTCGGCGTCGGCGACCTGCACCTGTGGCGCCGCGGCGTCGCGCTGGACCTCTTCGGCAGCGAGCACCGCGACGAGCAGCTGCGCGCCGCCTGGACCGGAGGGGAGCAGCGCACCGTGGTCGGGTACGTCGGCCGGCTGGCCCCCGAGAAGCGGGTCCGCCGCCTGGTCGAGCTCGCCGACCTCCCCGGGACGCAGCTCGTGGTCGTCGGCGACGGCCCCGAGCGGGCCTGGCTGCAGCAGCGGCTGCCACACGCCGTCTTCACCGGGATGCTCGGCGGCCACGAGCTGGCCCGGGCCTTCGCCTCGCTCGACGTCTTCGTCCACACCGGCGAGGACGAGACCTTCTGCCAGACCGTCCAGGAGGCCCAGGCCAGCGGTGTCGCCGTGGTCGCCCCGGCCTCCGGCGGCCCGCTCGACCTGGTCGACCACGGCCGCACCGGCCTGCTGTACGACGTCCGCGACCCGCACGCGCTGCGCCGCACCACGGGGCAGCTGGTCGCCGACCCCGCGGGGCGGGCACGCCTCGGCTCGCTGGCCCGGGGCGCGGTCGGGGGCCGCACCTGGGCGAGCGTGGTCGACGACCTGGTCGGCCACTACCGAGCCGTCCTGGACGCCCGCGGCGGTGTGCGCGCCGCGGCCGGCGCCGGGCAGCGCGCGGCCTGAGGTGCGGATCGCCCAGCTGGCCAACTTCGTCGGACCGACGTCGGGAGGCATGAAGACAGCCCTCGAGGCGCTGGGTCGCGGCTACACCGACGCGGGGGTGGCCCGGCTGCTGGTCGTGCCCGGCCCCGAGGACGCCCGGCTGGACTCACCGGCCGGCGACGTCGTGCAGGTGCGGGCGCCGCGGGTCGGCGGCGGCTACCGGCTCATCGTCGAGCCCTGGCGGGTGACCGACGTGCTGCGCCGCTTCGCACCGACCTCGATCGAGGTCTCGGACAAGTCGACGCTGCTCCCCGTCGCCGGGTGGGCCCGTCGCGCCGGCATCCCGACCGTCCTGTTCTCCCACGAGCGGCTCGACGCGATGCTCTCGATGCGCACGGGCCTGCCGGTGCAGGTGGCGCCGCTCAACCGGGCGCTGGTGCGCCGCTACGACCGGCTGGTGGTGACCTCGGAGTTCGCCGAGCAGGAGTTCCGGGCGCTCGCCGGTCGCTCCGGCACCCCGCTGCACCGGGTGCCGCTCGGGGTGGACCTGGACGTCTTCCGGCCGACCCGGGTCCCGCGCGCGCAGGACGGGCTCCTGCGGCTGGTGCACGCCGGCCGGCTCTCGCGCGAGAAGGACCCGCACCTGGCCGTCGCCACCGCCGTGGCCCTGCACCGCCGTGGCGTCCCTGTGCGGATGGACGTCTACGGCTCCGGCCCGCACCTCGACGAGCTGCAGGCCCTGGCGGTCGGCGCACCCGTCTTCTTCCACGGTCACGTCGCGGGCCGTGCCCGGCTCGCCGCCCGCCTGGGCGCCGCCGACGTCTCGCTGTCGGTCTGCCCGGGGGAGACCTTCGGTCTCTCGGTGCTCGAGGCCCTGGCCTGTGGCACCCCGGTCGTCACCGCCGACGTCGGCGGGGCCCGCGAGCTGGTGGACGAGCGGTGCGGGGCCTGGGCCGCGCCCGAGGCCGAGCGGCTGGCCGACGCGGTGCTGCGCCTGGTCGGCCGCGACGAGCGCTGGCGCCGCACGGCGGCCCGCCACCGTGCCGAGGCCTTCCCGTGGTCCCGGACCGTGGCGCAGATGCTGGCCGTGCACGGCCTCAGCGCACCGGTGTGGACCTCCGCGCCGGGAGCCGGGCCGGGAGCGGGGCGGGGCCCGCGACCGCTCGCCGGTGACCGACGACCTGCGTGAGTGCCACCCCGGTCACCAGGAGCACCGCGACCACGATGTCGGTGCCGCGGGCCTGCAGGGAGGAGTCCAGCGGCGCGACCAGGCCGGTCAGCCCGACCACGGCCACCAGCGCCCCCTCGGCACGGGGGGCCAGGGGGACGGCGGCGAGGAACGGCAGGGCCCACAGCAGGTACCAGTGGTGGACCACCGGTCCGAGCAGCACGAGCGCCAGCAGCGCCAGGCCGACGGTCCGCACCGCGACCTCCGGGTCACCGGCCCGGGCCCGCAGCGCGACCGCGCACGCGAAGCCCAGCGCCACCAGCATCCCGCCCAGCCGCACCAGCTCCAGCGCCGACGGTCCCGGCACCCCGAGCCCCTCCTGGGCCCACAGCAGCACCCGCCCGACCTGGGTGGTCAGCGACAGCGGCGTCCGCACGACGCCCGGCACCCCGAGGGCGTGCACCCAGCCCAGGCCGAGCCCGGTCACCACGCCGCTGAGCAGCAGGGTGGCGGTCGCGACCCCGGCGACCTGCGCGGCCCGGCGTACCCGGTCGGCGAGGTGGGCCGTCGCGGGCAGCGAGACGAGGACGACCGCCAGGCACACCAGTCCGCCGGGCAGCTTGACCGCGGCCGCCGCGCCGCCGAGCGCCGCGGCCAGGACCCAGCGCCCCTCGACGGCGACCGCCAGGGCCCAGGCCATCAGGCCCACCATGAGCAGGTCGTTGTGCAGGCCGGCGACGCCGTGGGCGAGGACCAGCGGGCCGGGCAGCACCAGTGCGGCGGCGAGCGCGGGGTCGCGCCCGCAGGCGGCCGCGAGGCGGGGCGCGGCGTGGGCGAGCAGCACCAGCCCGAGCACGGCCAGCAGCCGGTGCGCCACGACCAGCGCCCACGGGTCGCGTGTGAGGTCGGCGGCCAGGTCGCCCCAGGCGAGGGGCAGCGGACCGTACGGCGCCGGGGTGTCCATCCACATCGGGTCGACCGCCTCGGTGATCGACCCGGCCAGGACCGCCGGCCCCACGTCGTACGGCGAGTGGTCGAGGTGGGCCATCACCCCCTGCGCGGCGTAGCTCCAGCCGTCGCGGCTGAACATCGGGGGCGCCAGCAGCAGCGGCAGCGACCAGCAGCCGGTGGCGCGCAGCACGAGCGGCAGCCGGTCGGGGCCGGTGGTCGCGCGCACGAGCCGGAGCAGCTCCAGCCACGCCCAGCAGGCGAGCCCGAGGCCGAGGACCACCACCGTCAGCCCGACCAGCCGGCCCGGTGTGTGGTGCCGCCACGCGATGGCGTCGAGGGGGTGCGACCCGGGCAGGACCGAGACCACCAGCCCGCCGAGGAGCACCAGCACGTACCCGAGGAACCCGCGCGTGACCACGCCGGGACGCTAGGGAGCCGGGTCGCAGTCGCCGCCACGCCGCGACGACGCGGCCGTGAACGCTCCGGGAACGCTCGGCTGGTGCGACGGCTGGTGCGACGGCTGGTGCGACGGCTGGTGCGACGGCCGGTGCGACTGCCGGTGTCACCGGCCGCTCGTCCGGTGCTCGCCCGGTGGCCACCTGCGCGTCGGTCGAGCGGGGTCTGCTGGGCGGGTGCGAGCGCGGTGGTGGCTGGGAGGCGGCGCGGGCGCCGTGGTCGGCGGCCTGGTGGCCGGGCGGGGAGTGCTGTCCCTCCAGGCGCGCGCGGCACGGGCCGTGGTCGGGAAACCGCTCGGGGAGGACGCGCACCGCGCCGACGGGCTGTGGAAGAAGAAGTACGGCGACCCGATCGAGCTGCTCATCCTCGGCGACTCCATCGCCGCCGGGCTCGGTGCCGAGGACCCCGGCGCCACGTTCGGTGCCCAGCTGGCCAAGCGGCTGGCCAAGAAGGCCCGGCGCTCCGTGCGGTTGCACGTCGCCGCACGGGTCGGCGCCGAGACCTCGCAGCTGCGGGCCCAGCTGGCCGGGCTGCCCGCCGGCTACCGGCCCGACGTCGCCGTCGTCGTGGTCGGCGGCAACGACGTCACCCACCGGGTGCGGGTCTCGGAGTCGCGCCGCCACCTCGGCGAGGCGGTGCGGACCCTGCGCGAGCGCGGGATCCCCGTCGTCGTCGGCACGTGTCCCGACCTCGGCGCCCTGTCGGTGCTCCAGCAGCCGCTGCGCGCCCTCGCCGGGGTCAGCTCGCGCCAGCTCGCCGCGGCCCAGCGCGAGGTGGTCACCGAGCTCGGCGGGCTGGCGGTCTCCCTGGCCGACGTCGTGGGTCCGTTCTTCGTGACCCGGCCCGACGAGATGTTCGCCGTGGACCGGTTTCACCCCTCGGGGGCGGGCTACCGGCGTACGGCGAAGGCGGTGCTGCCCAGCGTGCTGGTCGCCCTGTCGCTGGCCGAGGAGCTGCCGCACGGGCACCACGGGCCGCTGACGCGCAGCGGCTGATCCGCGCGGAGCCCTCAGCCCGCGCGGTGCTCCGGCTGGGCGGGGCCGAGCCCGGCCAGCTGCTCCTGGCGCCGCCACGTGGTGACGACCAGCAGCGCCCCCACCACGGCGCCGGCCCAGCCCAGGCCGAGGTCGCCGAGGGTGTCGGCGTGGGCGCTGAACCGCTCGCCGATGCGCTCGATGAACGCGCGGTACTCCCAGATCTCCCACGCCAGCGACACCGTCGTGGTCACCGCGACCGCGCGGGCCAGCACGTCGCGCAGTCGCGTCGCCGGGGTGCACCACAGCAGCACCACCGCTGCGGCCAGGGCGGCGTTGACGACGAAGTGCACCGCGTCGTCGAACCACGTCACCGCGTCGTAGAGGTCGAGCCGGTTGCCGAGGAAGTCGTTGAAGCAGGTCGCCGTGACGAGCACGTCGGCCAACCAGGGGAAGGGGCGCTCGGGCAGCCCGCGCCAGGCCCGGACGATCCAGACCACCGGCAGCACGGCGGCCAGCATCGGGTAGGTGATCGCCCGGAACATCGGGGCCTTGCCCTCGAGGTTGCCCCACGACGGGTCGATGGCCGTGCGCACGACCAGCCACAGCAGCACCGTCTTCAGGACGATGTCGAGCACCACCAGGCCGCGGGGGACCGGGAGGTCCTCGGGCGTGCCGCCGGAGGCGTCGGTCGGCGCCGCCGTGGCGCGGTGCTCGGGCCCCGACCGCTCGTGCGTGCCACCGCTCACGGCCGGCTCCCTCCCTGGACCTCTCCCGGGCCCACCCCGGACCTCCAGGGTGCCGCAGGTGGGCCGCGCGGGCGGAGGGAACGACGACATCGCGGTCCGGGACCTCGGTCCCTCGAGGGGAGCGACCTAGGGCCAGGTCTTCGCCACCAGCGTCAGCACGTCGTACGTCGCCACCGGGGCGCCGTCGGCGTTGGTGACGACCGCGTCCCAGCGGACCTCGCCGTAGTCGGCGCTGGTGCGCGGGGTGACCTGCTTGACCGTCAGCGTCACCGCGATCGTGTCGCCGGCCTTGACCGGCGTGAGGAAGCGCAGCTGGTCGACCCCGAAGTTGGCCAGCACCGGGCCGGGGTCGGGGTGCACGAAGAGCCCGGCGGCCAGGGAGACCACGAGGTAGCCGTGGGCGACGATCCCACCGAAGAGCGGGTTCTTCTCGGCCGCTGCCTGGTCGGTGTGGGCGTAGAAGGTGTCGCCGGTGAACTCCGCGAAGTGCTCGATGTCCTCGAGGGTGACCGTGCGTGACCCCGAGACGATCGTGTCGCCGATGCGCAGCTCGGCCAGGCTCTTGCGGAAGGGGTGCACGTCCCCGGTGCTGCGGGCCGAGCCCTTCGTCCAGCGACCGGTGATCGCGGTGAGCGCGTCGGGGGAGCCCTGCACGGCGGTGCGCTGCATGAGGTGCAGCACCGCGCGGGTGCCGCCGAGCTCCTCGCCGCCGCCGGCGCGACCCGGGCCGCCGTGCACGAGCACGGGCAGCGGGGAGCCGTGGCCGGTCGACTCGCCGGCGTCGTCGCGGTCGAGCACCAGCAGCCGGCCGTGCCACGGCGCCAGCCCGAGCACGAGGTGCCGGGCGACCGTCGGGTCGTGGGTCACGACCGAGCCGGCCAGGCTGCCGCGGCCGCGGGCCGCCAGGGCCACGGCGTGGTCGAGGTCGTCGTAGGCCATGACGGTCGAGACGGGGCCGAAGGCCTCGACCTCGTGCGGCTCGACGGCCTCGCCGTCGGCGCGCAGCAGCACCGGGGAGACGAACGCCCCGCGCTCGGCGTCGGCGCCGACCACCTCGATCCGCTCCGGGTCACCGAACACGACCTCGCCCGCACCGGCCAGGCGGCGTACGGCGTCGCGGACGGCGTCGCGCTGGGCCAGGCTGACCAGCGCGCCCATCCGCACGCCCTCGGCGCGCGGGTCGCCGACGGTGGTGGAGGCCAGCCGCGCCGAGACCGCCTCGATGACCGAGTCCAGGTGCTCGCGGGGCACGATCGCCCGGCGGATCGCCGTGCACTTCTGGCCCGCCTTGACCGTCATCTCGGTGACGAGGCCCTTGACGAAGAGCTCGTGCTCGGGGGTGCCCGGGCCGGCGTCCGGGCCGAGGATCGAGCAGTTGAGCGAGTCTGCCTCGACCTGCAGCCGCACGCCGTGGTGCAGCACGCGCGGGTGCTGGCGCAGCAGGTCGCCCGTGCGGGCGGAGCCGGTGAAGGCCACGACGTCGTGCACGTCGAGCTGGTCGAGCAACCCCTCGGGACCGCCGGCCAGCAGCTGCAGCGTGCCCTCCGGCAGGATGCCGGCCTCGATGATGCGCCGCACCGCCAGCTCGGCGACGTACGCCGTCTGCGGGGCCGGCTTGACGATCGTCGGCATCCCCGCGAGGAAGGTCGGCGCGAGCTTCTCGAGCATGCCCCACACGGGGAAGTTGAACGCGTTGACCTGGACGACGACACCCGGCCGTGAGGTCCACAGGTGCTGGCCCAGGAAGCTCCCGCCCTTGCCGAGCTGCTCGGGCGGACCGTCGAGGACGATCGTGTCGTTGGGCAGCTCGCGGGTGCCCTTGGAGGCGATCGAGAAGACCGTGCCGATGCCGCCGTCGACGTCGACCTGGGTGTCGCGCAGCGTGGCGCCCGTGGAGTACGACAGGTCGTAGAGCTCCTGCTTCACCTCGGGGGAGCCGAGGTGCTTGGCCAGGGCCTTCAGCAGGCCGGCGCGCTCGTGGAAGGTGAGCGCGCGCAGGGCCGGGCCACCCACCTCACGGCCGTGCCGGACCATCGCCGCCAGGTCCAGGCCGGTCGAGGACAGTCGCGCGACCTCCTCGCCGGTCACGGCGTCGAGCAGCGGAGCGCCCTCGTCGGTGGCGGCGTACCAGCTGCCGGCGGCGTAGCTCTCGAGGCGTCGGGCCACGTGGTCCTCCTGGGGATCGGGGTCGCGGTCGGTCCCGCGCCGAGGTCCGGCGGGGCTCTTGCGTCCCGTCGGCAGTCGTGTCACCGTATTACAGACCGATCGGTCAGGAAAGACCCTCAGGAGGTCCGGGTGACGCAGGTGGAGCAGGAGCAGGAGCTGCAGGCGCAGTTCGACGCCGTGGTGGCGCGGCACGACCGGATCGAGCCGCGCGACTGGATGCCGGAGGGCTACCGCAGGACGCTGGTGCGCCAGATCGCCCAGCACGCGCACTCCGAGATCATCGGGATGCAGCCGGAGGGCAACTGGATCACCCGCGCGCCCTCGCTGCGCCGCAAGGCGACGCTGCTGGCCAAGGTCCAGGACGAGGCCGGCCACGGGCTCTACCTCTACTCCGCGTGCGAGACCCTCGGCGTCTCCCGGGCCGAGCTGACCGAGCTGCTGATCGAGGGCAAGCAGAAGTACTCCTCGATCTTCAACTACCCCACGCTCTCCTACGCCGACGTCGGCACGATCGGCTGGCTGGTCGACGGCGCCGCGATCGCCAACCAGGTGCCGCTGTGCCGCACCTCCTACGGCCCCTACGGTCGCGCGATGATCCGCATCTGCAAGGAGGAGTCCTTCCACCAGCGTCAAGGCTTCGAGCTGCTCATGACGATGATGCGCGGCACCGACGCCCAACGCGCGATGGTGCAGGAGTCGGTCGACCGGTTCTGGTGGCCGGCGCTGATGATGTTCGGCCCACCCGACGACGCCTCGCCCAACACCGCGCAGTCGATGGCGTGGGGGATCAAGCGCGACACCAACGACGAGCTGCGGCAGAAGTTCGTCGACATGACGGTGCCGCAGGCCGAGCGGCTCGGCGTCACGCTGCCCGACCCCGCGATCGCGTGGAACGAGGAGCGGGGCCACTACGACTTCGGCGAGCCGGACTGGGAGGAGTTCGCCGCCGTCGTCCGCGGTGAGGGGCCGTGCAACGCCCAGCGCATCGCCCACCGCCGTCGCGCCCACGAGGAGGGTGCGTGGGTGCGCGAGGCAGCCAGCGCGTTCGCCGCCCAGCAGGCCGCCGCCCAGCAGGAGGTGTCCGCATGAGCACCGTGCGCGGTGAGTGGCCGCTGTGGGAGGTCTTCGTGCGCGGCAAGCGCGGCCTCAACCACGTCCACGTCGGGTCGCTGCACGCGGCCGACGCCGAGATGGCAGTGCGCAACGCCCGCGACGTCTACACGCGGCGCAACGAGGGCGTGAGCATCTGGGTGGTCAAGGCGTCCGACGTGACGGCCTCCAGCCCCGACGAGAAGGACCCGCTCTTCGCCCCCGCCGGCGACAAGGTCTACCGCCACCCCACCTTCTACGACGTCCCCGCCGACGTCCCCCACATGTGAGCGGAGGCTGGCCATGAACGACGACTCGGTCTACGACGGGCTGCTCGGCGGCGACGACTCCCAGTGGGCGTTCGGCACCGACTTCGAGGACCCCCTGGCGGGCGTCGACACGACGCTGTCCGAGGGCGTCGACGGCGCTGCCCTGGCGGCGTACTGCCTGATGCTCGGCGACGACGCGCTCGTCCTCTCCCACCGGCTCTCGGAGTGGTGCAGCAACGCGCCCGACCTGGAGGAGGACATCGCGCTCGCCAACGTCGCGCTCGACCTGCTCGGCCAGGCGCGGCTGCTGCTGGCCCGTGCGGCCGCGGCCGATCCCTCGGTCGTGCCGGCGCTGCCCGAGGGCTCGCCGGTGCCGCCGGAGGACGCGCTCGCGTTCTTCCGCGACCAGGACGCCTTCCGCAACGTCCGGCTCGTCGAGGGTGACCGCGGGGACTTCGCGGTGACCACGGTGCGGCTGCTCGTCGCCTCGACCTGGCGGCTCGCGCTCATGCAGCGGCTGGTCACCAGCCGCGACGCGGTGCTGTCGGCGATCGCGGCCAAGGCCGTCAGGGAGCTGGCCTACCACCGCGACCACGCCGCCCGGTGGGTCGTCACCCTGGGCCGCGGCACCGAGGAGTCACGCCGCCGCACCGAGGCCGCGCTCGCCGCCGTGTGGCCGCTGCGCTGGGAGCTGGACCGCACCCACGAGGTCGAGCGCACGCTGGCCGCCGACGGTGTCGCGGTCGACCCCGCCGACGTGGCCGCGGAGGTCGACGTGCTGCTCGACCAGGTGCTCGCCGCCGCGGGGCTCGAGGTCCCCGACGTCAGGCGCACCGGCGGCCTGGGCGGTCGCACCGGCCGCGACGGCGTGCACACCGAGGCGCTCGGCACGGTGCTGGCGGAGATGCAGTCGGTCGCCCGCGCGCACCCGGCCGGTCGCTGGTGAGCGCGGTGGCGACGGTGAGGGCGGGGTACGCCGACGCGCGGGCCGTGGCCGCGCAGGTCACCGACCCCGAGATGCCGATGCTGACGCTGGCCGACCTCGGCGTGCTCCGCGACGTCGAGGTCGACGACGACCGACCCGGCCACGTGGTCGTGACGATCACGCCGACGTACTCCGGCTGCCCGGCGATGGCCACGATGCGCGACGACCTCGTGCACGCGCTGAGCGACGCCGGCTGGTCGGACGTCGAGGTGCGGGTCCGGCTGCACCCGGCCTGGTCGACGGACTGGATCAGCGACGAGGGCCGCCAGGCGCTGCGCGACCACGGCATCTCCCCGCCAGGCCCCGCCCCGCACCGCGACGGTCCGGTGCCCCTCAGCCTGATGCCCACCCGCCGCGCGCTGACCTGCCCGCGCTGCGCCTCGCCCGCGGTCGAGGTGGTCTCGGAGTTCGGCCCGACGGCCTGCAAGGCGTCGTACCGCTGCACCGCCTGCCTCGAGCCGTTCGAGCACGTCAAGGAGATCTGATGACCACGACGCAGGACGCGCCCGCCCAGGAGGCACGGCGTACGACGGCGGCCCCGGGGTTCCACGCCCTGACGGTGTCGCGGGTCGACCGGCTCTGCGACGACGCCGCCGCGGTGACCTTCGCGGTGCCCGCGGAGCTGCGCGAGACCTACGCCTTCGCCCCCGGCCAGTCGATCGTGCTGCGGCGCGAGGTCGACGGGGTCGAGCACCGCCGGTCCTACTCCATCTGCGCACCCGCCGGCGCCGACCTGCGCGTCGGCGTCCGCGAGATCCCCGACGGGCTCTTCTCCTCGTGGCTGGTGCGCCAGGTCCGTCCCGGCGACGTCGTGGAGGTCGGCCCGCCGACCGGCTCGATGCAGGCCGACCCGACCACCTCGGGGCGGCACCTGTGCATCGCGGCCGGCTCGGGGATCACGCCGATGCTCTCGATCGCCGCCTCGGTGCTGGCCGACCCGGGCTCGCAGGTGACGCTGCTCTACGGCAACCGCACCTCCTCGTCGGTGATGTTCGCCGAGGAGCTCGCCGACCTGAAGAACCGCGCCCCCGCCCGCTTCGACCTGGTCCACGTGCTCTCCCGCGAGCCGCGCGACACCGAGCTGTTCTCCGGCCGGCTCGACGCCGAGCGGCTGCGCCGGCTGCTCGACCTGCTGGTGCCGCTCGAGGACGTCGACCACGTCTGGCTGTGCGGCCCGCTCGGACTGACCACCGACGCGCGCACGGTGCTGACCGAGCTCGGCGTGCCCAAGGAGAAGATCCACCTCGAGCTCTTCTACGTCGACGAGCCGCCTCCGGAGGTACGCCGCGAGGACGCCGTGCTCGAGGGCGAGGTCTCCCAGGTGACCGTGACCCTCGACGGCCGCACGACCGTCACGCCGATGCCGAAGGGGCTGAGCATCCTCGACGGCGCGACGAAGGTGCGCAACGACCTGCCGTTCGCCTGCAAGGGCGGGGTGTGCGGCACCTGCCGGGCGCACCTGGTCTCGGGCGAGGCCGACATGCGCCGCAACTACGCCCTCGACGACGACGAGGTCGAGCGCGGGTTCGTCCTCACCTGCCAGACCTGGCCGGTGGGCGACGAGGTCGTCGTGGACTTCGACGCGTGAGCGCCCCGGGGACGGCGGGGCCCGCGCTGCGGGTCGAGGAGCACGACGACCGCGTCGTGCTGGTCCTCGACCGGCCCGAGGTCCGCAACGCCATCGACCAGCAGATGGTCGACGAGCTCCACGCCGCGTGCGCCGCCCTCGAGGCCGAGCCGCGGATCGCCATCGTCGTGGGGGAGGGCGGCGTCTTCGCCGCCGGAGCCGACATCGCCCAGCTGCGCGAGCGCCGCCGCGACGACGCCCTGCGCGGCATCAACTCCGCGATCTTCGACCGGATCCGCCGGCTGCCCATGCCGGTGATCGCGCTCGTGGACGGGTGGGCGCTGGGCGGCGGTGCGGAGCTCGCCTACGCCTGCGACTTCCGCATCGGCACGCCGCGCACCCGGATCGGCAATCCCGAGACCGGCTTGGGGATCCTCGCTGCCGCCGGCGCGGCCTGGCGGCTCGCCGAGCTCGTGGGGGAGCCGCTGGCCAAGGAGATCCTGCTGACCGGTTGCGTCCTCGACGCCGAGGAGGCCCGGTCGGTGCGGCTGCTCAACGAGGTCGTCGAGCCCGACGACCTGCTCGCGGCCGGCCACCGGTGGGCCGACTCGATCGCCCGCCAGGCGCCGCTGGCCACGCGCCTGACCAAGGCGGTCTTCCACGCCCCCCGCGAGGCGCACCCCTTCGTCGACGACCTCGCGCAGGCGGTGCTCTTCGAGGCCGAGGAGAAGCACGCACGGATGACGGCCTTCCTCGACAGTCGGAAGGACAAGGACTCATGAGCACCCTCCCCGAGGCCCTGCCGACGCAGGTCGGCGTCCACGGAGGCGGCCGGATGGGCGCCGGCATCGCGCACGGCTTCCTGGTCGCGGGTTCTTCGGTCGTGGTCGTGGAGGCGTCCGCCGAGGCCGCCGCGCAGGCACGGCTGCGGGTCCTCGACAGCCTCGCTGCGGCGCACGAGCGCGGGAAGATCGCCGCCCCGCCGGAGGAGTACGCCGCCCGGCTGGTCACCAGCCACGACGCGGGTGCCCTGGCCGGCTGCGAGCTGGTCGTCGAGGCCGTCCCCGAGGACCCCGCCCTCAAGGCGCAGGTGCTCACCGCGGCCGAGACGGTCGCCCCCGACGCGGTGCTCGCCACGAACACCAGCTCGCTGTCCATCGACGGCATCGCCGCCCACCTGGCTCGTCCCGAGCGGTTCCTGGGGCTGCACTTCTTCAACCCGGTCCCGGCCAGCGCGCTGGTCGAGGTGGTGGTCGGGTCCCGCACCGACGACGGCCTGGTGGCCCGCGCGCAGGGGTGGGTCGAGGCGCTGGGCAAGACCGCCATCACCGTCACCGACGCACCCGGCTTCGCCTCGAGCCGGCTGGGGGTCGCCATCGCGCTCGAGGCGATGCGGATGCTCGAGGAGGGGGTTGCCTCCGCCGAGGACATCGACACCGCGATGACCCTGGGCTACCGCCACCCGGTGGGTCCGCTGCGCACCACCGACCTCGTCGGCCTCGACGTGCGGCTGGCCATCGCCGAGCACCTGGCCCGCGAGCTCGGCCCGCGCTTCGAGCCGCCCCAGGTGCTGCGCGACCTGGTCGCCGCGGGCCGGCTGGGCCGCAAGACCGGCCAGGGGTTCTACCGGTGGTGAGGCCCACTGTGGGTCGAGCAGCCCGAGCGCCAGCGAGGGCGTCGTCGAGACCGCCGCACCTGTCCGTGGTCGCCGACCACAGTCATCTCACGCGGTCTCGACGACGGCTCGCTGGCGCTCGCCTGCTCGACCATCCGATACGCCGCCCCATGCTCCAGGAGGACTGACCCATGCAGGACCTGAGCCCGCGCCCCGGCGACCTCGAGCCGATCGAGACCGCCTCGCTCGACGAGCTGCGCTCGCTCCAGACCGAGCGGCTGCGCTGGTCGGTGCGCCACGCGTACGACAACGTCCCGCACTACCGGGCCTCGCTCGACGCCGCGGGCGTGCACCCCGACGACGTGAAGGAGCTCGCCGACCTGGCGAAGCTGCCGTTCACGACCAAGGCCGACCTGCGGGAGAACTACCCGTTCGGGATGTTCGCGGTGCCGCGCGAGCAGGTCGCGCGCGTGCACGCCTCGTCCGGCACGACCGGGAAGCCGACCGTCGTCGGCTACACCCACGACGACCTCGAGGTGTGGGCGAGCGTGGTGGCCCGCAGCATCCGCGCGGCCGGCGGCCGGGTCGGCGACGTCCTGCACAACGCCTACGGCTACGGGCTGTTCACCGGCGGGCTCGGGGCGCACTACGGCGCGGAGAAGCTCGGCTGCACGGTGGTGCCGGTCTCCGGGGGCATGACCGAGCGGCAGGTCCAGCTGATCCAGGACTTCCGCCCCGACATCATCATGGTGACGCCGTCGTACATGCTCTCGGTGGTCGACGAGATGGAGCGGCAGGGGATCGACCCGCGCAGCACCTCGCTGAAGGTCGGCATCTTCGGCGCCGAGCCGTGGACCAACGACATGCGCCGCGAGATGGAGCAGCGCCTGGACATGCACGCGGTCGACATCTACGGGCTCTCGGAGGTCATCGGGCCCGGCGTGGCCAGCGAGTGCGTGGAGACCAAGGACGGCCTCCACGTGTGGGAGGACCACTTCTACCCCGAGGTGATCGACCCCGTGACGGGCGAGGTGCTGCCCGACGGCGAGGAGGGCGAGCTGGTGCTCACCTCCCTGACCAAGCAGGCGATGCCGGTGCTGCGCTACCGCACCCGCGACCTGACCCGGCTGCTGCCGGGCACCGCGCGCACGATGCGGCGGATGGAGAAGGTCACCGGGCGCACCGACGACATGATCATCCTGCGGGGGGTGAACCTCTTCCCGACCCAGATCGAGGAGCTGGTGCTGAAGCTGCCCGCGCTCTCGCCGCACTTCCAGTGCGTGCTGGAGCGCGAGGGCAACCTCGACAGCCTCACGGTGCTGGTCGAGCGGCGCGAGGGCGTCGACACGGAGGCCGGTCGTCAGGCCGGGGCCGAGCTGCGGCACCTGGTCAAGAGCTCGATCGGGGTCTCGGTCGGCGTCGACGTGGTCGAACCCGAGAGCGTCGAGCGCTCGGTCGGGAAGATGCGCCGGATCGTGGACCGCCGCCCGCCCCGCTGACGGATCCTGGTCGCTAGCGGGCGTCGAGGCCCTCGAAGGCCAGGGCGGTCAGGGCCTGCGCCAGCTGCTCGCCGCTGACCGGGCCGTCGGGGCGGTACCACTCCACCAGGCTGTTGACCATGCCGAAGAGCAGCCGGCTGACCACGTCGGGATCGAGGTCGCCGCGCAGCCCGCGCTCCTCGACGGCGTCGCGGACCAGCCCGGCGAGGGCGCGGTCGATGCGGCGCCGGCGCTCCAGGGCGGCGACCTCGGTGGCGGTGTTGCCGTGCACCCGCAGCAGCAGGGTCACGGCGGGTTGGTGGGCCACGAGCACCTCGACGCTGCGGCGCACGGCCTCGTGCAGGCGCTCGGTCGCGGGGCCGTCGGCCTGGGTCGCCGCGGCCACGGTCGCGTCGAGCTCGTCGAGCGCCTCGGCCAGGGCCGCCGAGAGCAGCTCCTCCTTGGAGTCGACGTGGTGGTAGACCGCCGACTTGGTGACCCCGAGGCTCTTGGCGATGTCGTCGATGGTGGTGGCGTCGTACCCCTTGCGGATGAAGAGCGCCACCGCCGCCGCCAGGACCGCCGCGCGGTCGTGGCCGGGGCGTCCCCTCCGCGCGCGCGGCTGCTCCTCGGTCACGGGATCCAGGCTCCCACAGGGGGGTGGTGGGTCTGCGGGGAGGAGTTCTACTACCACGACGACGGGGTGCGGACCCTCCAGCCGGGGCAGCTGCTGGTCTGTGACGCCGACCGCCCGTTCATGCGCGGCTTCTCCCAGGGTCTCGAGGAGCTGGTGCTGAAGGCGCCGCACGACGTGTTCGCCGAGGCGACCGGCATCGCCGCGCTGCCCCGACCGGTCGTGGTGCCGTTCGGCTCCGGCGAGAACCCGTACGCCGAGGCGCTGGCGCGCCTGGTCGGCTCGGCGGTCCGTGAGGACGACCCCGTCGTGGTCCGCGAGGGCGAGCTGCTCGAGCTGGTCGGGGCACTCGCCTCGCCCGGCCGGCCCGACGGCCCGACGGCGTACGCCGCCGCCGCCCGCGCCTACATCGAGCGCCACCTGCGCGACCGGTCGCTGTCGGCCTCCAAGGTCGCGGCCGCCATCGGCCTCAGCCCGCGGCACCTGTCGCGGGTCTTCGCCGAGCTCGGCACCACCTTTCCCCAGCACGTCCTGGCCCGACGGCTCGACCTCGCGCGCACGATGCTGGAGAAGCCGGCCGTCAGCTCGATGACCATCGCCGAGGTCGCGCACCACTGCGGCTTCGCCTCCGCCGCCCACTTCTCCAACGCCTTCACCGCCCGCTTCGGTGAGCGCGCCGCCGACGTGCGTCGCCGGGCGGTCCTGGCCCGCTCGCTCACCTGACTCCCCCGTTCGGCGACCCCCGGGCACGGAGGACCGTCGTCATCGCGCCCTTGTCACCGCGCTCCTGCTCATGCCTGCTCAGCGGGTGGTGCTCAGAGTGGGCTGGTGCTCAGAGTGGGGTCGTGCCGTCGGGGTGGACGAGGTAGCGGTGGCCGTGGGGGCTGGTCCAGAGCCAGTGGCCTGGTGAGAGTCCTCGGACGGCCCAGGGTCTGCCTGTCGGGGAGGGGTGGGTCTTGGCTCGGTGGTCGTGCCGGCAGAGCGGAGCGAGGTTGTCGGTCGATGTCTGGCCGGGTGGTCCGCCTTGGTCGGGTGGGACGTACTCGACGGTGTGGTCGAGGTCGGCGGACTCGGCGGGTCTGCGGCAGTGGGGGAACGAGCACGTGGTCCTGGTGAGCTTCACGCGGGCCGCGATGCGGTCGGGGACCTCGTAGGAGTCCACCGCCACGGTGTCGTGCAGGTCGATGACGGGTTTCACGATGACCTGGGTGCCGGGGACACCGCACCACTCGCGGACGGCGTCGGCGGTGAGGAGCTGGCGGTGGTTCTCGACTCGGGCGAGGTTGAGGCCGAGCTTGCCGGTGACGGGGTCGACCTGCGGTACGCCGGTGAGCGCTGCATCACTGAGATGGACGGTCAGGACCACAACCCGGCGGGGTGCGGTGCGCTTGTGGGTTGCGCGGTCTCGACGACGCTCGCTGGCGCTCGCTGCTCGACCATCCTCGGTCGCCTCGGCCTCGGTCGCCTCGGTCGCCTCGGGGTCGGTGTCGGGGAGGGTGTCTTGGCCGCGGGCGAGGTAGCCGAGGGCTTTGGCGCGGCGGATGGCGAGGGTGTCGGTGGAGCCGTCGAGCAGGAGCTGGTGGGCGATCTGTCGGATGGCTGCTTCGAGGTCTTCGGCGTCGGCGCGGTCGAGGAGTCCGTCGGCACTGACGGCGGAGGCGGTGCCGACGCAGGTGGCCGGGGTGCCCAGGTCGAGGTCGAAGTAGAGGTTGGAGCGGGTGTCGCACTCGCGCACCTCGACTGACTCGGGGTCGAACCGCGTGCTGGCTTCCAGCACGAGTCTGTTCACGGTGATGGGGCCGGCGGTGTGGACGACGTGGGCGACCTGGGCGTCCACGAACCCCACCGCTTCCTCCGACAGGGCCTTCGTGGCCTGGGCCAGCTGTCGGACCCGCCACGCGGTCACCTGGCCTGCGGCCAGCCGGGCCCATACCCGCGGGAGGCGGTGCTTGGCCTCGACCGCGTCGCCGACCAGCAGCCGCCCCGACTCCCCGGTCCGGCCCAGAGCGGTGGCGAGCTCGGTGACCGCGAAGTCCGAGACCTCCGGGGCACCGGCACCGGCCAGCTGGAGCATCGTGTCCGCACCGGGCATCCCGAACCGGGACATCCACGCCGACTCCGCGGCGTCGTAGGCGTCCTCGTCGGGGTGGGAGTAGGTGCCGTACAGGTCCGGCATCAACGCACCCGTCGTGTGGCGGTCTGCCCACTGCGCGACCCCGATCAGCAGCTCCCGCGCCGCGTCGTCCTCACGCGCCTTGGCGGCGCGGATCGCGTCGAGCAGGGAGCCGGTGGACATGGTGAAAGTGTAGTCGAACACACGTTCGATTGACAGTGTTTCCCCAGGTCAAAGCAGCAAGAAGGCGACTTTCTGGCGGGCCGATCGAAGCCCGACCGAAGCGAGCACCCCAGCGCAGGGCGAGGCAGCAGCCGACCGCAACCAAGAGGCCCAAGCGGCAGCCACGGTGACCACGCTTTCCCGTTGATCAGGACCTGCTGCGGCGCGAACGCGCCACGACCCACCCGCGGTGACCCAGGGAGCAACCACGGGATGACAGCAGGGCGACCGGCGTACCGGGGTCTCGTGGCGAGTCGCTGACACTCCTCGCACCTCGACCAGCGAGTGGGGGCGCTGTCGCTCGCTGGCTCGACCATCCAGCGCCAGATGCCTGGATCGGCCAGGGTTGCGTGTTCCGGCCCTCATGCGACGCGAGCCTGGGATGCGTGGGTGTGACCGCCGACACTCGCAGGTGTGCCGGCGAACGACCGGCCCAGGAAGGTGGACCCGTGCCCACGTTCGACGACGGCCAGGCCGAGACCGCGCTGCCCACGACCCCGACCGTGGAGACTGACGTGCTGGTCGTCGGCTCCGGACCTGCCGGATCCTCGGCGGCCCTCTTCCTGGCCAGCCTCGGGATCGACACGATCATGATCACGAAGTACCGCTGGACCGCGAACACGCCGCGGGCCCACATCACCAACCAGCGGGCGATGGAGATCTTCCGCGACATGGGCATCGAGGAGCAGGTGCTCGCCGACGCGGCACCCCACCACCTCATCGGCGACACGGTCTTCTGCACCTCGATCGCCGGGGAGGAGATCGGCCGCATCCTCACGTGGGGCACCAGCCCCGAGCGCGAGGCCGACTACCAGCGCGAGTCGCCCTGCCTGACCGTCGACATCCCGCAGAACTACCTGGAGCCGATCCTGGTGCGCAACGCCAGCGCCCGCGGGGCCCAGGCGCGCTTCTCGACCGAGTACCTCTCCCACACCCAGGACGCCGACGGCGTCGACGTGCAGGTGCGCGACCGGCTGACGGGTGCGGAGTACACGATCCGCGCGAAGTACCTCATCGGGGCCGACGGGGCGCGGTCCCAGGTGGCGGCCGACATCGGCCTGCCCTAAGAGGGTGCGATGGACATCGCGGGGTCGATGAACATCACCTTCAAGGCCGACATCGCGGCGTACTGCGACCACCGGCCCTCCGTCCTCTACTGGGTGATCCAGCCCGGCTCCAACGTCGGCGGCATCGGCGCGGGCCTGGTGCGGATGGTCCGGCCGTGGAACGAGTGGCTGATCGTGTGGGGCTACGACATCAACGAGGAGCCGCCGACCGTCGACGAGGCGGCGGCGAAGCAGATCGTGCGGAACCTGCTCGGCATGCCGGACCTCGACGTCGAGATCACGGGCACGTCGCTGTGGGGCAACAACGAGATGTACGCGACGCACCTGCAGTCCGGCCGCGTCTTCTGCGCCGGGGACGCCGTCCACCGGCACCCGCCGAGCAACGGCCTGGGCTCCAACACCTCGATCCAGGACTCCTACAACCTGGCGTGGAAGATCGCCGCGGTGCTGCGCGGGCAGGCCGGTCCCGAGCTGCTCGAGACCTACTCGGTCGAGCGGGCACCGGTCGCGGAGCGGATCGTCAAGCGCGCCAACCGGTCCAGCCGCGAGTTCGTCGACCTCTTCGTCGCCCTCGGCGTCACCGAGGCCGAGACCGAGGAGGAGATGCTCGCCGCCATCGAGGAGCGCAAGCTCAACACCCCGGAGGGCCTGGCCAAGCGCGAGGCGCTGGTGAAGGCGATGGAGCTCAAGCACTACGAGTTCAACGCGCACGGCGTCGAGCTCGGCCAGTTCTACGAGTCCAGCGCCGTCGTCGGCGACGGCAGCGCGCGGCCCGAGCCGACCCGCGACCCCGACCTCTACTACGAGGCCTCGACCGTCCCGGGCTCGCACCTGCCGCACGCGTGGGTGGGCGACAACGTCCGCAAGGTCGCGATGATGGACCTCGCGCCCTACCACCGCTTCACGGTCATCACCGGGATCGCCGGCGAGGCGTGGGAGGACGCCGCGCGGACGGTGTCCGAGGAGCTGGGGGTGCCCGTGGAGGCGGTCGTCATCGGTCCGGGCCGCGAGGTCACCGACCTCTACTACGACTGGTCCCGCCGGCGCGAGGTCGAGGAGAGCGGGGCCCTGCTGGTCCGACCCGACAAGCACGTCGCGTGGCGGGCGCGCACGCTCCCCGAGGACCCGGTCGGCGCCCTGCGTTCCGCCCTGACCGCCGTCCTCAGCCGCGGGTCCGGCGAACAGGACCAGGGCGTGGCATGACCCGCTCCTTCGTCCACGACACCCTCGGGCAGCGCATCCGTTTCGCCACCGGCGACGCGGCGGGCGCGCTGGCCGCGGAGGTCGAGGAGCTCGGTGCGCAGCGGGTGCTGGTGCTCGCCGCGCCGTCCGAGTCCGCCCTGGCCGGTCGGATCACCGACGGGCTGCCGGTCGCGCGCGTCCACGACGAGGTCGCGATGCACGTCCCGGTCGCGGTCGCCGAGCTCGCGCGAGCGGTCGCGACCGAGGTGGACGCCGACCTCGTGGTCAGCGTCGGCGGCGGTTCGACGACCGGCCTGGCCAAGGCGGTCGCGCTGACCAGCGGCCTGCCCGTGGTCGCCGTCCCCACGACGTACGCCGGCTCGGAGGCGACCGACGTGTGGGGGCTGACCCAGGACGGCCGCAAGACGACCGGCTCGGACCCGCGGGTCCTCCCGCGCTGCGTGGTGTACGACGCCAGCCTCACGACCTCGCTGCCGGTCGACCTCTCGGTGACCTCGGGTCTCAACGCCCTGGCCCACTGCGTCGACTCGCTGTGGGCGCCGCGGGCCGACCCGATCAACGCCGCCCTGGCGACCGAGGGGGCGCGGGTGCTGGCGCGAGCCCTCCCGGCCGTCGTGGCCGACGGGCAGGACCTCGAGGCGCGCGAGGAGCTGCTCTACGCGGCGTACCTCTCGGCGGTCGCCTTCGCCTCCGCCGGCTCCGGGCTGCACCACAAGATCTGCCACGTGCTCGGCGGGCTGCGCGACCTCCCGCACGCGCCCACCCACGCCGTGGTGCTGCCGCACGTGCTGGCCCTGAACGCGCCGGCTGCCCCCGACGCCGAGGCCCGGCTGGCCGAGGCCTTCGGCAGCGCGACCGCCCTGGGGGGCCTGGCCGCCCTGCGCGAGCGCGTCGACGCCCCGCGCTCCCTCGGCGCGCTGGGCCTGGAGGAGGAGCACCTGCCCGCCGCGGTCGAGGCCGTCCTCGAGGTCGCACCCCCGTCCAACCCCGTCCCCGTCACCCGCCCGGTCCTCGAGCAGCTGCTGCGCCGGGCGCTGGAAGGAAGCGAGCCGTCATGACGCAGGTCGAGCAGGTCACCGCGGACCAGGTCACCCCCGAGCAGGCCGAGCGCGAGGAGGCGCTGGTCCAGCGGGTCGTCGACTCCTTCGCCGGCGCCCCCGACCCCCGGCTGCGCCAGCTCACCCAGGCGGCCGTGCGCCACCTGCACGCGTTCCTCCGCGAGGTGCGGCTGACCGAGGCGGAGTGGAAGCAGGGCATCGACTTCCTCACCGCGGTCGGGCACACGACCGACGAGCGGCGCCAGGAGTTCATCCTGCTCTCCGACACCCTCGGCGCCTCGATGCAGACCATCACGGTCAACAACCCGGCCGACGGCGACGCCACCGAGGCGACGGTCTTCGGGCCGTTCTTCGTCGAGGACAGCCCGCGGATCGAGCCCGGCGGCGACATCGCGATGGGCGCCCCGGGACAGCCCTGCTGGGTCGAGGGCACCGTGCGCGACACCGCCGGTGCACCGGTCGCCGGCGCGCGGATCGAGGTGTGGGAGGCCGACGAGGACGGCTTCTACGACGTGCAGTACGCCGACGGGCGGACCACCGGGCGCGCCCACCTGTTCACCGACGACGAGGGGCGGTACTCCTTCTGGGGCATCACGCCGACGCCGTACCCGATCCCGCACGACGGGCCGGTCGGCGCCATGCTCGCCGCGACCGGGCGCTCGCCGATGCGCGCGTCCCACCTGCACTTCATGGTGACCGCCGAGGGGCTGCGGACGCTGGTGACGCACATCTTCGTGCGCGGCGACGAGCTGCTCGCCAGCGACAGCGTCTTCGGCGTGAAGGAGTCGCTGGTCAAGGACTTCGTCGAGCACGGCGCCGACGACCCCACCCCCGACGGTCGCGACCTCGGCGGCCGCGCCTGGTCCTCCACGCGCTTCGACGTGGTGCTGGGTCGCGGGTGATCGCACGCCGGCGGGGGTTCGGCGAGGGGTTCGGCCACACCACGGAGCGCAGGCACCACTGATCTGGACCCCTCTTTGCTTTCTCGACGATTCGGCCCCGCGACCGTCCGCGGGGACCGATCATCGGATCGGGTGGCACGGGGGGGCGGTCCTCCTGGGCCGACGTGCCGCCCGTGGGGAGGTGGCGCGCGCCATGAGGTCGCCGCTGGGAAGGGCGCGGGTGTGGGCCCTCACGCTCGCCGTCGCGCTGGTGGGCCTCGTCGCGACGGCGGCGGTGTCCCTCGACCTGCGCCACCGTGACGCCGCGGACGCCGAGCGCAGGTTCGAGGCTCGCACCGAGCTGGTCACCAGCGCGGTCGAGCAGGAGGCCGAGCGGTACGTCGTCGCGCTGGAGCTCGTCGCCGGTGCACTCGCAGCCGGCGGCCCGGTCACGGGTGCCCGCTTCGACGCGGCCACCGGACCGATGGTCGACGTGGACTTCCAGGGCGCCACCTCGATCGCCTTCCTCACCCCCTACGTGGCGCCCGACCAGGTCGAGCGGGCGCAGCGCGTGTGGCGAGCCCGCGGCTCCACCGGCCTGGTGCTCCGGCTCAACCCCGAGGTCGACCGGCACGTGTTCGCGGTCTTCAGCCGGCCGCTGGACGGCAGTCCCGAGGGTCGCACCGGCATCGACGTCACGGTGGCCGCCGACGCGTTCGCGGCGGTCCAGGACGCCGAGCTCGCCGGGGCCCCGCGGATCAGCCGGCCCTACGAGCTGATCATCGACCAGGACCTGCCGCCCGAGGAGCGCCAGGCCTCCTTCAGCCTGGTCGCGCCCGTGCTCGGGGGGCCGGACCAGGAACTGCGGGGCTGGGTCCTCATGGGGATCCGCGGCCAGGACCTGATGGGCGGCCTCCTCGCGCGCACCGGCCAGGGACGGGTGGCGGCGACGCTCTCGGCGCCCGCGGCCGAGGGCGCGCCGCCCGTGCGCGTCGCCAGGACGGAGGCGGAGGACGCCTTCGAGCCGGACGAGGACCTCATGGCCGCGAGCGAGGCCGTGCAGGTCGCCCAGACCGCCTGGACCGTGGACGTCGAGGCGGCCACCGACGGGCTCGTCGGCGGTGAGGTCGGCACGCCCGGCGTGGCCGCTGTGACCGGGGCGGGCCTCAGCGCCGCCCTCGCGGCCCTGGTGCACCTGCTGGCCGCCGGGCGCTCGACGGCGAGGGTCAAGATCGCGGAGGCGACCGCCGAGCTCGCCGCGTCGGAGGAGCGCTCTCGGCGCCAGGCGGTGATGCTGACCGCGGTGCTGGACAGCATCGGGGACGGCGTCGGGGTCGTGGACGCCGACGGTTCGGTGCTCGTGCACAACCCCGCGGGGCGAGCCCTCCTGGGTGTCGACCTGCATCCCGCGCACCCGCTGGCGGACCGGGCGATCGGCGACGTCGACGACCTCGGTCGTTGGGCGGAGCACTACGGGCTGTTCGGGTTGGAGGGGGAGCGAATGGAGGTCCAGGACCTGCCCCTGCAGCGGGCCCTGCAGGGTGAGGCGTGCGACGGGCAGCTGGTCGTGCGGAACGCGGCCCGCCCCGAGGGCGTGACCCTCTCCGTGAGCGCTCGGCCGCTGGACCCCGCGAGCGGCCTGGCCGGTGCGGTCGCCGTCTTCCGTGACATCACGGCCGAGCGGCAGCGCCGCGACGAGCTGGCGTCCTTCGCGGGCGTCGTCGCCCACGACCTGCGCTCGCCGCTGACCGCCGTCGACGGCTACCTCGCCCTCCTGCAGGCGACGCTGGCCTCGGAGGCCTGCGAGGACTGCCACGGACGCGCGGCGCAGGTCGAGGACTTCCTCGCCCGGGCGGCCGGGGCCGCTGGACGGATGCACCTGCTCATCCAGGGACTGCTGGACTACGTCACGGCACGCGACGCCGACCTCGACCGCTCCGCCGTCGACCTCGGGCAGCTGGTCGCCGAGGTGGTGGTCACCCACCAGGAGAACCCGCACCCGGCCGAGGTGTCGTTCACGGTCGACGTCCCGCCCGGCTCGACGGTCACGGCCGACCGGGAGCGTCTGCGACAGGTGCTGGACAACCTGGTCGGCAACGCGGTGAAGTACGCCGCCCCCGACCGCGACCCCCTCATCAGCGTCGTCGTGCGCAGCGACGGCCCCCACGTGCTCCTGGAGGTCGCCGACCGTGGACTCGGCATCCCTGCCGAGGAGATCGACCACGTCTTCGAGCCCTTCCGTCGCGCCCATGGGGGCGGCGTCAGCGGCAGCGGCCTCGGGCTGGCCATCTGCCACAGCGTCGTCACGCGGCACGGCGGCACCATCAACGCCCGTCGGCGACTGGGCGGCGGCACGGTCATCGCGCTCACTCTGCCCCGGGCCCGCGCGGCGGGATGACCAGGTGGGGAGCCGCGCGGTCGAGGTGCGGCTGGTCGGTCGGCCCTAGCTCCCGGGGGTGACGCCGTGCCGGCGGGCGAGGGCCTCCAGCCGGTCGCGGACGACCCCGTGGTCGACGTCGACGAGCTCGCCCCCGCCGACGGCCACGACCCGGCCGTCGGTGAGCACGAGCGCCTCGGTCTCCTCGGTCATCACCGCGCCCGGTGCCGACGGGTCGGTGCTGGTGAAGCGGTAGCGCAGCACCCCGACCGGAAAGCCGTCGACGCCCTGCGGGACGGTGCGGTCGGGCAGGAGCCGCCGCGGGGTCACCAGGACGTGGGGGACCGCCCCCGGAGAGCCGGCCGCCACCAGGCGCTCCACCGTCGCGCGGACGGCCCGCCGGTGGTGGGCGTCGGTCTGCAGCAGCCGCACGTCGACGCGCTGCCGCTCGCGGGTGTTCTCGCGGTCGACCTCGGCGGCGCAGTCGGCGCAGAGGCTACGGACCGCGGTGGTGCCGTAGGTGTGGGTCATGTGGCTGTGGCACTTGGGCTGGTCGCACCGACCGCAGCGCGCGACCGCGAGGAGTCCGCAGGCGCACCGGGTGGTCATGGGCGAACCGTACGGGGCGCCCGCGACGTCCACATGAAGATGGTGTGAAGTCCGCCGGGACCACCTGCTCGGAGGCGCCGGCTGCCCCCACCCTGGGTGCGCGGCCAGTCCCGGTGCCTCGTGCGCCGGGATCGGGTGAACCGTCACTCCGACCGCACGGGGTGCGGCGGGCTCCTCCGACCGCGCCTCGTCACCTCCCGAGCCCAGGGGCCGTGCCCCGGCGCCGGGCGGGTGCCCCCGCGGTCCACCGCGGCGGACACACCGCTGCGCCGGGCACGGCTCCTGGAGCACCGGTCAGGGCGAGACGTCGCCGTCCGGCGGGACCTCGACCTCGATCTCGGCGTACGGCCCCTCCTGCGGCTCGACGGGCACCAGCAGGTCCACCGTGCTGCCGTCGTCGAGCCCGAGCGTGAGCTCGACGAAGAACCCGACCGGAAGGTCGTCGGCCTGCACCGAGACGGCCGGCACCCGGGCGAGCTCGACCGGCTCGCCCGGCGGCAGGTCGATCTCCTCCTCCAGCACCGCCGCGGTCACGGGGCCGCGCTCGCTGTCGACCTCGGCCGAGACGAGGGCGGCCGGTTCGTCGGTGGTGTTGAGCAGCGTGCCCACGACGCGGCCGTTCCCCTCGCCGTCGGTGACGATCGCGAAGCCGAGGGCGTCGAGCCGCTCGGTGCGCTCGTTCGTCCCGATCGAGGCCTGGTAGGGCTCGTCGTCTTCGGAGGTGCAGGCACCGAGGGCGGCGACGAGGAGCAGGGACCCGAGAGCTGTGCGGAGGATGCGCATGTCCTCATGGCTACCAGCGGGGCCGGAGCGTGTGTGACACCCGTTCGTGTCCCGGGGGCGATCAGGTCGCTGCGGGCAGCGCGGGGTTCGGCGTGCCCAGCGAGCGGCTGCGCCCGCGGAACGCCGCGACGAGGGTCCCGTCCGCGCGACGGACCTCGACGTCGTACAGGCCCGAGCGGCCGCGGAGCGCGACCTCCCGGCCCACCGCCACGAGCTCCTCGCCGAGGCGCGCGCTCTCGAGGAAGGAGACCTCGAAGCCGGAGGCGACCGTCACGGTGCCCCGGGAGTTGCAGGCGACCGCGAAGCAGCTGTCGGCCAGGGTCGCGACCACCCCGCCGTGGCAGACGTCCCAGCCGTTGACCATGTCCGCGCGCACCACCATCGGCACCGTAGCCGTCCCGGGCCCGGCCGCGACCAGGCGCATGCCGAGCGCCCGGCTGGCCGCGTCGGCGTCCCACATGTGCGCGGCGCTGCGGCGCGCGACCTCGTCCTCGTCCGGTGCTGGGGTGGTCACCGGGCCACCCTTCCAGAAGTCGGCCGATCCCGTGATGGCGGTCACTCCCGCGGCTACCCTGCGGTGGTGAAGCCCGCGCGCCCCGCCGTACGTCGTCTCCTGCTCGTCGCTGCGTCGCTGGTGCTCGGTGCCGGGACCCTCGGCGCGGCCCAGCTCGGCACCGCCGCCGACGAGGCCGACCGCGCAGGCACCCCGCAGGCGCGGTGCACCTCGCCGCAGGACCGCCCCGAGACCGGCACGCAGGGGCGGGTGCCGCTGGCGGAGTACCTCAGCGGCCGGGCGCTCGAGGGCTACCAGTGCAACGCCGTGCAGGTCGCCCGGCAGGGCACCTCGGGCGGCTTCAAGGTCGAGCGCTACACCGACCGCACCGGTCGCACCTGCGCCTACTACGACTCGACGCTGCTCTTCCCGCGCGACGTGCTCTTCAACGCCGTGCAGGGCCTGGGCGTGATCGTGCTGGACATGAGCGACCCGCGGAACCCCGTGCAGACCGCCACCCTCACCTCGCCGGCCATGCTCAGCCCGCACGAGTCGTTGCTGGTCAACAAGCGCCGCGGCATCCTGGCCGCCGTCCTCGGCAACCCGGCGACCAACATCGGGATCGTCGACCTCTACGACGTGAGCGAGGACTGCCGCCGGCCCGAGCTGCTCTCCTCCTCGCGCGCCGCCTCCTTCGGTCACGAGAGCGGGTTCGCCCCTGACGGACGCACCTTCTGGGTCGCCGGCACCGCCGGTGGCAACCTCACGGCCATCGACATCACCGACCCGCGCGAGCCCGAGCAGGTCTTCGAGCAGACCGGCGTGCGCTACCACGGCCTGCGGCTCTCGCCCGACGGCCGCACGATGTACGTCGCCGTCACCGGCGCCGCCCCGGGCGCGATGGACAACGCCGGGCTGCGGATCCTCGACGTCTCCGAGGTCCAGGACCGCGAGACCGACCCCGAGGTGCGGGTCGTCTCCGACCTCACGTGGGACACGGTCTCCATCCCCCAGTCGGCCGAGCCGTTCACCCGCGGCGGTCGCCGCTACGTCCTGGAGACCGACGAGTACGCCGACTACCAGGGCGACCGCGAGATCGGCGCCGCGCGGATCATCGACGTCGACGACCCGCGCCGTCCGCGCGTCGTCTCCGACCTGCGGCTGGAGGTGCACGAGGCCGGCTTCGGCGGGGGTGGCGACCAGGCCCTCGACCCGGGCGCAGCGATCCCCGTGCAGGGCTACGCCGCGCACTACTGCTCGGTGCCCTACCCGAAGAACCCCAAGCTCGTCGCCTGCTCGATGATCGTCTCCGGCCTGCGCATCTTCGACATCTCCGACCTGGCGAACCCCCGCGAGGTCGCCTACTTCAACCGGCCGGTGCTGCCCGGCAGCAGCACGGTCCAACCGACCGCCGCGGGTGCCTTCGCCATGGCCCGCCCCGCGTGGGACGTCAAGCGCCGCCACGTCTGGTACTCCGACGGCAACTCCGGCTTCTATGTCGTCGGGCTGCGCGGTCCGGCTCGGGAGCTGCTGCGGCGCTGAGGTCCGTGCCGGGTCCTCGGCCGGTCGGTCCTCGGGACGGTCAGCCCTCGGGCGTCGTGGGGTCCCGCACCAGCGCCCCCGGCGAGGACAGCGGGATGGCGTGGAAGGTGCCGGGGCCGGTGCTGCCCTGCTCGGAGTTCATCTCGGTCGCGAGCGCGACGGCGTCGGCCTCGGGCAGGGGGCCGTAGGCACGGAGGTTGGGTCGCACCATCGAGTCGACGGCGACCACGACGAAGAGGTCGCGATGAGGCATGCCTCGACCTTACGGGAGTGGACCGCAGACCCACTCCTCGCAGGGTCGGCGCAGGGTCGGCGCAGGGTCAGGCGGTGGGCCAGGCGGCGTCCGGGGGCTCGCCGGCGACCCGGTTGAGCGCGGTCAGCCCCCGGGAGAGCGCGCGGCGCTCGGTCGGGCTGAGCTGGTCGACGAGGTGGGCCAGCTCAGCGCGCCGTGCCGCGGTGACGGCGTCGACGACCTCACGACCCTGGGGGAGCAGCGCGACCTCGACGGCGCGGGCGTCAGTGGTGGAGCGGCTGCGCTCGACCAGGCCGGCGCGCTCGAGCCGGTCGACGAGCCGCGTGGTGGCGGGCTGGCCCATCCCGAGCTCGCCGCCCAGGGCGCTCACCGTCTGCGGCCCCCGCGAGGCCAGCCGCACCAGCAGCCGGTGCTGGGGCAGGGTCACCTCGACCGGGGCGGCCGCGATCGAGCGCAGCGACACGCCGATGAGCGCCCGGCTCGTGGTGAGCAGCGCGGCCGCGGCGCGGTCGAGGTCGGTCTCGTCGGGCACGGCCTCATCATCGCGCTCGCGCCGCCCGTCGTACGCCGTTGCATGCCGTACGGCATGGAACGGGACCTCCGGTGGCCGGCCTCGGGCCGAAGGTCCCTGACGCCGCGCACCGACCGTCACCGAGTGTGGAGGCACGACATCCGCACCCTCCCTGCCCCTGCTGGGAGGCCGTGCGGATGTGCCATGGTGAGGGCCCAGGTGTGACCGGGCGCACAGAGGGGAGCAGTCGTGAGTCAGGACATCCGCACACGGGACGCCGCGGCGCCGGCGCAGGGCGACCTGCGCTCGCCGTGGTTGATGCTCGGGGTGGCGACCCTCGGGTTCGCCCTCAACTTCTGGGCCTGGGCCCTGCTGAGCCCGCTCGGGCCGCTCTTCCGCGACGACGGCCGCCTGGGAGCCCTGACCGAGGCCGACGTCTCGCTCATGGTGGCGGTCCCGGTCATCGTCGGCTCGCTGGGCCGGATCGTCGTCGGCGCGCTCACCGACAGGTACGGCGGGCGCGTGATGTTCCCGCTGGTCTCGGCCGCGACCGTGGTGCCGGTGCTGTTCCTGGCCTTCGCCGCCCTGGACTCCTACGTCCTGATCCTGGTCGGCGGCTTCTTCCTCGGCATCGGCGGCACCGCCTTCGCCGTCGGCGTCCCCTTCGTCAACGCGTGGTTCCCGCCCGAGCGCCGCGGCCTGGCCGTCGGCGTCTTCGGCGCCGGTATGGGTGGCACCGCGATCAGTGCCCTGACCACGGTCAAGCTGTTCACCGGCGTCGGCGAGACCGCCCCGTTCGTCATCACCGCGATCGCGCTGGCGCTCTACGCCGTCCTCGCGTGGGTCCTGCTGCGCGACGCCCCGGGCCGCACCGTGCCGACCACGTCGCTGGGCAGGCGGCTACAGGCCAACGCCCGCCTGCCGCTGACCTGGCAGGCCTGCCTGCTCTACTCCGTCGCGTTCGGCGGGTACGTCGCCTTCTCGGTCTACCTGCCGGCGTACCTCAAGACCGCCCACGACCTCACCGCCGCCGACGCGGCCAACCGGATGGCCGGCTTCGTGGTCGTCGCGGTGCTGATGCGTCCGGTCGGCGGCTGGCTCGCCGACCGGATGGGGGCGGTCCCGGTGCTGGCCGGCGGCTTCGCGGTGGTGGTGGTCGGAGCGGCGGTCTCGGCCGGCACCCCGCCGCTGGACGGCATCGGCACCGTGGCGTTCCTGGCGATGGCGGCCGCGCTCGGCTCGGGCAGCGGCGCGACCTTCGCCCTCATCGCCCAGGTCGCCGAGCCCTCGCGGGTCGGTGGTGTCACCGGGCTGGTGGGCGCGGCCGGCGGGCTCGGCGGGTTCGTGCCGCCGCTGCTCATGGGCTACGTCTACGGCCGCACCGAGTCCTACGCCATCGGCCTGTGGCTGCTGGTCGCCGCAGCGGCCGGTGCACTGCTGCTGACCCTCACCGTCGTGCGTCGCACCGTCGAGGCGCACACCACCCCGAGCCCCGTCGACCCGACCCACGCCTGACCGTCCCGGAGACAAGGAGCCGCCCGCGTGACCACGCGTCAGAACGACCCCCGCCCCCAGCTCGACGGACCGCTGACCGAGGCCCTGGTCGGCACCCGCCGGTTCTTCACCAGGGGGAAGGTGTCGCAGGACCGTCGCACGCTCACCCAGCAGGGCGGGCGCGAGGCCGACGACTTCTACCGGGACCGCTGGAGCCACGACAAGGTCGTGCGCAGCACCCACGGGGTCAACTGCACGGGGTCGTGCTCGTGGAAGGTCTACGTCAAGGACGGGATCATCACCTGGGAGACCCAGCAGACCGACTACCCCAGCGCGGGCCCGGACCGCCCGGAGTACGAGCCCCGCGGCTGCCCCCGTGGCGCGGCCTTCTCCTGGTACACCTACAGCCCCACCCGGGTGCGCTACCCCTACGTCCGCGGCGTGCTGCTGGAGATGTTCCGGGAGGCCAAACGGCTGCACGGCGACCCGGTCGTCGCGTGGGGCTCGATCGTGCAGGACCCCGAGAAGGCCAGGCGCTACAAGGCCGCCCGCGGCAAGGGCGGCCTCGTGCGGGCCACCTGGGAGGAGGCCGCCGAGATCGTCGCGGCCGCCCACGTCTACACCGTCAAGCGCTGGGGTCCCGACCGGATCGCCGGCTTCTCCCCGATCCCGGCGATGTCCCCGGTCTCCTATGCCTCCGGAGCGCGGTTCCTCGAGCTCGTCGGCGCGCCGATGCTGTCGTTCTACGACTGGTACGCCGATCTCCCCAACGCCTCCCCGCAGATGTTCGGCGACCAGACCGACGTGCCGGAGTCCGGCGACTGGTGGGACGCGGCGTACCTCTTCATGTGGGGCAGCAACGTGCCTGTCACCCGCACCCCCGACGCGCACTGGATGACCGAGGCGCGCTACCGCGGGCAGAAGGTGGTCGCGGTCGCCCCCGACTACGCCGAGTCGGTGAAGTTCGCCGACGAGTGGGTCAACCCCGCGCCGGGCACCGACGGCGCGCTGGCGATGGGCCTGGGCCACGTGGTGCTCACGGAGCACTTCGCCGGCGAGCTGCCGCCGTTCTTCGCCGACTACAACAAGCAGTACACCGACCTGCCCTACCTCGTCGTGCTCGAGCCCACCGGGGAGGTCGTCGACGGCGTGCCCGTCCACCGCTCGGGGAAGTACCTCGTCGCCGGCGACCTCGACCACCCCGAGGGCGGGGCGGAGAACCAGATGTGGAAGCCCGCGGTCATCGACGCCGCCACCGGCGAGGTCCGGATCCCGAAGGGGTCGATCGGGCACCGGTTCGGCGAGGAGGGCGAGGGCCAGTGGCACCTCGACCTCGGCGACGTCGACCCGGCGCTCACGATGTTCCCGACGCAGGAGGGCGGGGTCCGCGAGTCGGTGCTCGTCGAGCTCCCGCGCTTCGACGCCCCCGACGGCAAGGTCCACCACGAGTCGCGCGGTGTCCCGGTCGCCCGGGTCGGCGACCGGCTCGTGACCACGGTGCTCGACCTGCTGCTGGCCCAGTACGGCGTGCACCGCGACGGCCTACCTGGCAGCTGGCCGACGTCGTACGACGACCCGAGCGTGCCGGCGACCCCGGCCTGGCAGGAGCAGCACACGGGGGTGCCGGCCGCGCAGGTCGTGCGGCTGGCGAAGGAGTGGGCGCAGAACGCGCTCGACACCGAGGGCCGCGGGATGATCCTGCTGGGCGCCGGGGTGAACCACTGGTTCCACTCCGACCAGATCTACCGCGCGATCCTGCTGCTCACGACGATCACCGGCACCCAGGGCCGCAACGGCGGCGGGTGGGCGCACTACGTCGGGCAGGAGAAGATCCGCCCGATCATGGGCTTCCAGCACATGGCCTTCGCGCTGGACTGGCACCGTCCGCCGCGACACATGAACCAGACGGCGTACTGGTACGTCCACACCAGCCAGTACCGCTACGACACCTTCTCCGCCGACGACCTCGACGCCGGCACCGGCGCCTTCGCCGGCAGGACGGTGATGGACCTGCTGGCGCAGTCGGTGCGGCTGGGCTGGACCCCGAGCTACCCGACCTTCGACCGCAGCTCGCTGCAGCTGGCCGACGACGCGGCCGCGGCGGGCATGGAGGCCCCGGCGTACGTCGCGCAGGAGCTGAAGGAGGGGCGACTGCACTTCGCGGTCGAGGACCCCGAGTCCGGCGACAACCACCCGCGGGTGCTGTCGCTGTGGCGCTCCAACCTGCTGGGCAGCTCGGCCAAGGGCAACGAGTACTTCCTGCGCCACCTGCTCGGCACCGACTCCGCCGCGACCGCGCGGGAGGCCGGGCCCGAGCACCGCCCGAGCGACGTCCGATGGGCCGAGCAGGCGCCCGAGGGCAAGCTCGACCTGCTGATGACCATCGACTTCCGGATGACCAGCTCCACGATCCTCAGCGACGTCGTGCTGCCGGCGGCCACGTGGTACGAGAAGCACGACCTCTCCACCACCGACATGCACCCCTTCGTGCACTCCTTCAACCCCGCCATCGCCCCGCCCTGGCAGACCCGCTCGGACTGGGACGCGTGGAAGACGATCGCCCAGCGGTTCTCGGAGATGGCCGTCGACCACCTCGGCACCCGGCGCGACGTGGTCGCCAAGCCGCTGTGGCACGACACCCCGGAGGCCATGGCCTCGGTCCACGGCGTGGTGCAGGACTGGCGCACCGGCGAGGTCGACCCCGTGCCCGGGAGGACGATGCCGGTGATCGCGGTCGCCGAGCGCGACTACACCGCGATCTACGAGAAGATGACCTCGATCGGCCCGCTGATGGAGAAGGTCGGCATGCTCACCAAGGGCGTGCAGTACGACGTCAAGCGCGAGATCGAGATCCTTCGCCGGCGCAACGGGGTGGCCCGCGGTGGTGCGGGCGACGGGCAGCCCAAGGTCGAGACCGACGTCCAGATGGCCGACGCGATCCTGCACCTCGCGGGCGTCTCCAACGGCCACCTCGCGACCCAGGGCTTCCGGTTCCTGGAGAAGCGCACCGGGCAGCGGCTCGCCGACCTCGCGGCCGAGCACGAGGGCAAGCAGATCACCTTCGCCGACACCCAGGCCCAGCCCGTCCCGGTCATCACCTCACCGGAGTGGTCCGGCTCGGAGTCCGGCGGTCGTCGCTACTCGCCGTTCACGATCAACATCGAGCGCAAGAAGCCCTTCCACACCCTCACCGGGCGCCAGCAGTTCTACGTCGACCACGACTGGTTCCTCGGCACCGGCGAGGCGCTGCCGGTCTACCGACCGCCGCTGGACATGGGCCGGCTCTTCGGCGAGCCCGCCGTCGGCACCACCGGCGAGCTCGGTGTGGCGGTGCGCTACCTGACCCCGCACAACAAGTGGTCGATCCACTCCGAGTACCAGGACAACCTGTTCATGCTCTCGCTCTCGCGCGGCGGGCAGTCGGTGTGGATGTCGGACCGCGACGCGGCGAAGGTCGGTATCCGTGACAACGACTGGGTCGAGATGGTCAACCGCAACGGCGTGGTGGCCGCGCGCGCGATCGTCAGCCACCGGATGCCCGAGGGCACGGTCTTCATGCACCACGCGCAGGACCGGCTCATCGACGTACCCCTGACCGAGCGGGACCGGAAGCGTGGGGGCATCCACAACAGCCTCACGCGGATCCTGCTCAAGCCGCACCACATCGTCGGCGGCTACGCCCAGCTGTCGTACTTCTTCAACTACATCGGCCCGATCGGCAACAACCGCGACGAGGTCACGACCATCCGCAAGCGGACCGCGAAGGTGGAGTACTGAGTCACCCCACGAAGTTGCTCCGCTCGTTCCTCGCTCCACAACTCCGCGGGGACCCCGACGTCGATGGAGGACGTTTCACATGAAGGTAATGGCCCAGATGGCCATGGTGATGAACCTCGACAAGTGCATCGGGTGCCACACCTGCTCGGTGACGTGCAAGCAGGCGTGGACCAACCGCGCCGGCACGGAGTACGTCTGGTTCAACAACGTCGAGACCCGCCCCGGCCTCGGCTACCCCCGCACCTACGAGGACCAGGAGGAGTGGAAGGGCGGCTGGGAGCTGGACCGCAAGGGCCGGCTGGGGCTCAAGGGCGGCGGGCGCTGGAAGAAGCTCGCCACGATCTTCTCCAACCCCAAGCTGCCCTCGATCCAGGACTACTACGAGCCCTGGACCTACGACTACGAGACGCTCACCAGCTCCCCGGCCTCCGACACCTTCCCGGTGGCGCGGCCGAAGTCGCTGATCAGCGGCGAGGACATGGACGTCGAGTGGTCGGCCAACTGGGACGACGACCTCGGTGGCTCGAAGGAGCACGCAGCGCGCGACCTGATGCTCAAGGGCATCGAGGACAAGGTGAAGATGGAGTTCGAGGAGACCTTCATGTTCTACCTCCCACGCATCTGCGAGCACTGCCTCAACCCCTCGTGCGCGGCCTCCTGCCCCAGCGGCGCGATCTACAAGCGCGAGGAGGACGGCATCGTCCTGGTCGACCAGGACCGCTGCCGCGGTTGGCGCATGTGCGTCTCGGGCTGCCCCTACAAGAAGGTCTACTTCAACCACCGCACCGGCAAGGCCGAGAAGTGCACGTTCTGCTACCCGCGGATCGAGGTCGGCATCCCGACCGTGTGCTCGGAGACCTGCGTCGGGCGGCTGCGTTACATCGGCCTGGTGCTGTACGACGCCGACCGGGTGCTCGAGGCCGCGTCGGTCCAGGACGACCACGACCTGCTCGCCGCGCAGCGCTCCTGCTTCCTGGACCCCGACGACCCCGAGGTCCAGCGCGCCGCGGAGGCCGCGGGCATCCCGCGCGACTGGGTGGAGGCCGCCCAGCGGTCGCCGGTGTGGGCCCTGATCAACCGCTTCGAGGTGGCGCTGCCGCTCCACCCGGAGTACCGCACGATGCCGATGGTCTGGTACATCCCGCCGCTGTCGCCGGTCGTGGACGTCATCAAGGACACCGGCCACGACGCCGAGGACCACGGCAACCTCTTCGCCGCGATCGAGGCGCTGCGGATCCCCGTGGAGTACCTCGCCAACCTCTTCACCGCCGGCGACCCCGAGCCGGTGGAGCGGGTGCTGCGGCGGCTGGCCGCGATGCGGGCCTACATGCGTGACATCAACCTCGGCCGCGACCCCGACGACGCCATCCCCGGCAAGGTCGGGATGGACGGCGAGTCGATGTACGACATGTTCCGGCTGCTCGCCATCGCCAAGTACGACGAGCGCTACGTGATCCCGCCGGCGCACGCCGAGCAGGCGCACGCGCTGGAGGAGCTGGCGACCGAGTGCTCGCTGGACTTCGACGGCGGTCCCGGGATGTACGAGTCCGGCCCGTTCGGCGAGGGGTCGGGCCGGCCGGTCCCCGTCGCTGTGGAGAACTTCCAGATGCTGCGCGACCGCGCCACCTCCGACACCCTCGCCTCGCCCGCGGACAAGGCGACGCGGGTCAACCTGCTCAACTGGGACGGCAAGGGCGTGCCCGACGGGATGTTCCCGCCGCGGTCCGGTGCCGCGGCCGACGGGGAGGGGGTCCGGTGAGCCCGCTGCTGACCCGGCGCCGCGCACGCACGCCGGCGCTGACCAACGACCAGGTCCGTGCGACCTGGCAGGTCGCCTCGCTGCTGCTGGACTACCCGACCGACGAGCAGCCGATCGAGGTGGTCGCCACGGCGGTCGCGGCGCTCCCCGCGGTGGTCGCCGACCCCCTCGGCCGGTTCCTCGAGCACCGTCGGAGCACCCCGCTGGGCCGGCTCCAGGCCGACTACGTCGAGACCTTCGACACCCGACGCCGGTGCACGCTCTTCCTCACCTACTTCCTGCACGGCGACACCCGCAAGCGCGGGATGGCGCTGCTGCGCTTCAAGCAGGCCTACCTCGCCGCCGGGCTCGACCTCGACGACGCCGAGCTGCCCGACCACCTCGCGGTGGTGCTGGAGTTCGCCGCCACCTCCGACCTGGAGGCCGGCCGCCGGCTGCTGCTGGACCACCGGGCGTCGCTGGAGCTGCTGCGACTCTCGCTGGCCGACACCGGATCGCCCTGGGCCGACCTGGTCGTGGCCGTCTGCGCGGGCCTGCCGCCCGTCGAGGGCGAGGACCGCGAGCTGGTGCGGCGGCTCGCCGCGGCCGGGCCGCCCGATGAGGAGGTCGGGCTGACGCCGTACGGCGAGCCGGGCTTCGACGCCGCGCTCACCGACCCGACGTACCGCCTCCCGCCGCCCGGCGCGCCGGTCGACCTCGGCCTGCCGCTCATGCCGCCGGGGCTCTCGCGGTCAACCGCCACCCGGACCGGACGAGGAGCCTGAGATGGACCAGTTCCTGTGGGTGGTCGTGCCCTACCTCTCGCTCGCGGTCTTCGCCGTGGGCCACGTGTGGCGCTACCGCTACGACAAGTTCGGCTGGACGACGCGCTCCTCCCAGCTCTACGAGGACCGGCTGCTGCGCCTGGGCTCGCCGCTGTTCCACTTCGGCATGCTCGGGGTGGTCGGCGGGCACGTCATCGGCCTGCTCGTGCCGCGGTCCTGGACCGAGGCGGTCGGGATCTCTGACCACGCCTACCACTACGTGGCGGTCGGGGGCGGGCTCGTGGCCGGGGTCGCGGTGACGGTCGGGATGGTCATCCTGATCTACCGCCGGCGCACCGTCGGTCCGGTCTTCAGCGCCACCACGGCGATGGACAAGGTGATGTACGCCTTCCTGGCCGCGGCGGTGCTCCTCGGGATGTGGAACACCATCGCCGGGTCGATCTTCACCCTCGGCGGGGAGTACAACTACCGCGAGGGCGTCTCGGTCTGGTACCGCTCGTTCCTCGCCTTCTCGCCCGACGCCGAGCTGATGGCCGCCGCACCGCTGGGCTTCCAGCTGCACGCGCTGGTCGCCTTCTCGCTCTTCGCGCTGTGGCCCTTCACCCGTCTCGTCCACGTGTTCAGCGCCCCGCTGGGCTACGTCACGCGCCCCTACGTCGTCTACCGCAGCCGCGACGACCGCCAGCTGGGGAGCCACCGACCACGACGCGGCTGGGAGAAGGTGGGCTGAGATGGATGCCGTGGACCTCGAGGGCCTGGTCGAGGAGCACCTGGAGAAGGCGCGGACCGCGCACGCCGGCCGCAGCGCGACCACGCTGCACGGCGGGCGCACCCACCGGCTGCGCCAGACCCTCATCGCGCTGGCCGCCGGGCGGAGCCTCGGCGAGCACGAGTCGCCCGGCGAGGCGACCCTGCAGGTGCTGGGCGGGCGGGTGCAGCTGCACGCCGGCGGCCGCACCTGGATCGGGGAGCCGGGCGATCTGCTCGTCATCCCGCCCGAGCGCCACGACCTCGAGGCCGTGGAGGACAGTGCCGTCCTGCTGACCGTCGTCGTCGACCAGCACTGAGCCGACCCGGCGCCGGTGCGGCGGGGCTACAGGACCTGCTGGCCGTACATCTCCCCGAGCGGGTCGGCGATGAGCTCGATCCGGGCGCCGTCGGGGTCGCGGAAGTAGACCGAGACCCCGCTGTGGACGACGTGCTCGACACCGGCCTCGGTGAGCCGCTCCACCAGGGCGTGCCAACGCTCGGGCTCGACCGAGATCGCGCAGTGGTGCAGGCCGCCGAGCACCTCGGCGTACGGGCCGATGTCGAGGCCGGGGAAGTCGAAGAAGGCCAGCAGGTTGCCGTTGCCGATGTCGAAGAAGAAGTGCGAGGAGCCGGGGTAGTCGCGGTTCTCGATCAGCTCGGTCAGCGGGAAGCCCAGGACGTCCTGGTAGAAGCGGATCGTCTGCTCGACGTCGCTGGAGATGAGCGCGGTGTGGTGCAGCCCGCGGGCGGTGGAGGCGGGGCGCTCGCCGGGCGGGCGCAGGTGCTGCTCGCGCAGCTCGGCGCGGCGCGCCTCGAGGGCGGCGGTGTCACGGTCCTGGTCGGCCACGGGTCCTCCTGGTGTCGCTGGTCGTGCGGGCGGTCCGGGGAGGGGGACGCCCACCGCCAGTGAACAGCACCGCACCACCCCCGGTCGGCTGCCCGGTCGGCCGGTAGGGCCGCGTGGTGCCGCCGGGTGGTCGGTCGGGTGGGGCCGGTGCGGCAGGCTGGGGGCATGGAGCTCTCCGACGTCCTGCGCACGACCGCCGCGGTCCGCCAGTTCACCGACGAGGAGGTCGACGACGCGCAGCTGCACCGCGTGCTCGACCTCGCGCGGTTCGCCCCGAGCGGCGGCAACCGCCAGGGCGCGCACGTCACCGTCGTACGTGACCGGGCGACGCGGGAGCGGCTGGTCGAGCTCAACACGCCCGCCGCCAAGAGGTACGCCGCCCAGGTGGCCGCGGGCGAGAACCCCTGGAACACCGTCGTGCCGTCCGCGGTCACCGCCGAGCAGGTCGCCGCGACCCCGGTGCCGGAGCTGTTCGTGCGGCCGGTCCTCGAGGCGCCGGTGGTCCTCGTGGTGAGCGTCGACCTCGCCGTGGTGGCCGCGACCGACTCCGGGCTCGACCGCGTCGGGATCGTCGGAGGCGGGTCGGTCTTCCCGCTGGCCTGGAACATCCTGCTCGCCGCGCGCGAGGAGGGCCTCGGAGGCACGTTCACCACGATGGCCGTCGCGGAGGAGGCCGGGGTCAAGGAGCTGCTCGGGCTCCCCGACAGCCACGCCGTCGCCACCGTCATCCCGCTGGGGCACCCGGTCAAGCAGGTCACGAGGCTGCGCAGGGCCCCGGTGGAGGACTTCGTGACGCTGGAGCGCTACGACGGGGAGCCGCTGCGCGGCTGACCCCGGCTCAGGAGGCGTGGCTCAGAAGGCGTAGCGGACGCGCAGGTACGGCGTCTCCCGGGCGATGACCTCGAGCAGCCGGTCGCGCCAGGTGCTCTTCCACGACGCGCGGTAGCGCAGGTTCTGCTGGCCGCTGTGGCTGGTCTTGGCCTCCTGGAGGTCGGGGCGCCACAGCAGGTCCTCCCCGCGCGGGTGCCACCCGAGGTTCACCTCGTGCAGCCCCTCGTGGTGGGTCAGGAAGATGATCTCGCAGGCCAGCTGGGCCTTGGCGCGGTCGTCGAGGACGTCGTCGACCTCGCGGAGCAGGTCCCGCCAGCCCTCGAGCCACCCCTCCTGCACGACCACGGGACTGAGGTTGAGGTGCACCTCGTAGCCGGCCTCGACGAAATCGTTGACAGCCGCGATCCGCTCCGAGACCCGCGAGGTGCGCAGGTCCAGCACCTTGGCCTGCTCGTGCGGCATGAGCGAGAACCGCACCCGGGTGCCGCCACGGGGGTCCCAGGTGAGCAGGTCACGGTTGACCAGCTTGGTGGCGAAGCTCGCCTTCGCGCCGGGCAGGGTCGCGAACAGGTCGACGAGGTCGCGGACGTTGTCGGAGACGAGCGCGTCGGCCGAGCAGTCGCTGTTCTCGCCGAGGTCGTAGACCCAGTCGACCGGGTCGCACTGGTTGGGTGCCGGCTTGGGTCCCTGCCGACGCACGTGGCCGGCGAGGTAGCGGGTGATCCGCTCGATGTTGACGAAGACCGTCACAGGGTTGGCGTAGCCCTTGCGCCGCGGCACGTAGCAGTAGGAGCAGGCCATGGTGCAGCCGTTGGCCGTGGACGGTGCGATGAAGTCGGCCGACCGCCCGTTGGGTCGCACGGCGACCGACTTCTTCTCCCCGAGGACCAGCGTGGAGCGCTTGAGCCGCACCCAGTCCCGCACGTTCGCGGCGTCCCCGTGCAGGGCGGGGATGGCCTGGTGCGAGAGCACGGGGACCCGCTCCGCGTCGGGGAAGCGCGCCAGGACCTCGCGCCCGCGCCAGAACTCCTCGACGTGCGGCTCGTGGAAGATCCGGCGCACGTCGAGCAGGCGCGCGGCGGCACGGGAGGTGTCGCGGCGTACGTCGGCAGGCATCCGGACGACCCTAGGGCGGGGCGCCGACAGTCCCACCCGGACGGATGAGGGTCGCGCCGGGGGCCTCGGGCACCTGATCGTCACCACCCGACGAGAGGAACACCCCCGTGGACATCAAGAACAGCATCGAACGAGGGTTCGACACCTTCTTCGCCTTCCTGCCCAACGTGCTCGGCTTCCTCGTGCTCCTGGTCGTGGGCTACCTCGTGGCCAAGGTCGTGGGCGGCCTGGTCTCGAAGGCGCTCGGAAGGGCCCACCTCGACGAGCACATGCACAAGACCGACGCCCACGGCTTCGTCGAGCGGGTCATGCCCGGGGCCAGCGTCGAGCGCGGTGTGGGCCGGATCGTGTTCTGGCTCGTCTTCGCGTTCTTCCTCTTCGCCGCCATCGGTGCGCTGAAGATCCCCGCCGTCACCACCTTCATGAACCAGGTGCTGGCCTACCTGCCCAACGTCATCGTCGCGATGCTGATCTTCGTCGTCGCCGCCCTCGTCTCGGGCGCGGTCGCCGCGGGCGTCACCAAGGTCATGGGCGAGACCCCGACCGGCAAGGTCGTCGCCGCCGTCGTGCCCGCGGTCGTCATGGTCATCGCGATCTTCATGATCCTCGACCAGCTCCAGATCGCCGAGCAGATCGTCACCATCACCTTCGCCGCAATCATGGGCGCGCTCGCCCTCGGCCTCGCCCTCGCCTTCGGCCTCGGTGGCCGCGACGTGGCCGGCCGGATGCTCGAGGACGCCTACCGCAAGGGCCAGGAGGCCAAGGACCAGGCCAAGAGCGACATGCAGGTCCCGCGGGCCCGGGCCGAGGACGCGATGGCCGGGAACGCCTCGGGGTACTCCAACCCGCCGACCAGCAGCTTCTGAGCCAGCCGGTCCACCCGGACAGCAGGGACGGGGCCCCACCACCGTGCACGGCACGGGGGTGGGGCCCGTCTGCGTCCGTGGGACGTCGGACGAGCGGCTCAGCGGCTCGGCGGCTCGGACGCAGCGGGGGCGCCGGGATCTCCATCGCCGGCCGCTCGCAGCCTTCGTCGCGACGCCCCCGACCAGCAGGGCGTTGACCCGCACCAGCGGGGCGAGCTCGGAAATCGCCGAGGATCACCCGCGGTCCCTGCCGAGGTGGGGTGCGGCGCGCCCGGCGAGCAGCGGCAGGTCGAGGTAGGTGCGGATGCCGGGCTCGGCCGCGACGACGTACGGGATCGCGGACACGCAGTGGTTGGCCGTCACGACGATGCCGGGGTTGCGGACCAGGCCCTCCTCGATCGTCTCCGGCTGCAGGCCCTTGAAGGTCAGCAGGACGTCGGGGTCCCCGGTGACCTCGACCTCGAAGCGCTCGCCGGCAGGGCCGAAGTCCCAGGCGGGGTCGAGGTGCTCCTCGCCCATCAGCCAGTTGACGACCGCCGAGACGACCGGGGTCCCGTCGACGAGGGCGCGCCACTCGAAGCGGCGGGCGGCGACCTGGCCCGACTCGACGGTCCCGCTCGGGACGGGTGCCGGGATCGGCGCCGTGGCGACGGCGACCTCCTGGACGGTGTCGTAGGTCAGGTCCGCGCCGCCGAAGCCCATCTCGTCGACGATCATCCGCACCGAGGAGAGGAACCCGGCCCCCAGCAGGTCGGTGATGGGCCCGGCCATCGCGGCCTCCGGGCTGACCCCGAAGCCCATGATGTGCTGCACCACGTCGGGGGCGTTGTAGGTGCGGATGTCGCTGAACTCTTCCGAGCGCACGTGCGTGACCCCGGCGCTCAGCGCGGAGACCATCAAGGGGAAGCGTTCCGTGATGCCACCGGGGTGGATGCCGGTGCCGTGCAGGGTCGTGCCGCCCTCGGCGCACGCCGCGTCGATCGCCGCGGTGGTGCCGGCCCGGGGGTAGACCCAGCCCACGGGTGTCACGACGTCCTTGCCCGACCGCAGCAGGGCCACGACCTCGGACTCGTCGGGGAGCAGCGGGCTGTAGACCACGCAGTCGGCGTCGAGGGCGAGGATCTCGTCCTTGCTGGTCGTCGCCCGCACCCCGATGGGCTCACGGCCGACCAGCTCGCCGGCGTCCTTGCCGTGCTTGGCCTCGGAGTGCACCCACACCCCGACCAGCTCGAGGTCCGGGTGGGCGAGCACGGCCTCGATCGCCGCCCTGCCCACGCCACCGGTCGCCCACTGCACCACGCGGATCGTCATCGTTCTCCTTCGACGCTGGACTCCCGCCGCATGAGAACACGTTCTAGTGGCGTCTGTCATGGGCCTCGGTTGGGGTAGTCCGAACACGTTTTCACCCTCACCGCGAGCTGAGGGTGAAAAGTAGTGCGGACTACCCCCGCTCGGCGCGGCCCGTGATCCTGCCGAGCGGACCGGTGCGGCCCGGCGCCATCCGCGACCAGACGTCCAGGGCGCGGGCGTCGACGCCGGCGACCACCCGGGCCCGGTCCTTCTCGATCGCGGTGACGACCTGCTCGGCCAGCTTGGCCGGCGAGCGCATCATGACCGAGGCCATCCGGTGGCGGCCCATGTCCTGCAGCAGCGCGCGCTGCGAGCCCCGCGCGGACTCGGTGATGCCGGTGCGGTGGGCGCCGGGGAACACGGTGGTCAGCCCGATGGGGGAGCCGACCAGCTCGCCGCGCAGGGCCTCGGAGAAGGAGCGGACCGCGCCCTTGGTCATCGCGTAGACCGCGTTGTGGGGGAGCCCGAGCAGCCCGACCATGCTGGCCATGTTGACGATGTGCGCCTCGTCCTGCTGCCGCAGCACCGGCAGGAACGCGTGGCAGCCGTGGACCACGCCCCACACGTTGATGTCCATGATCCAGTGGATGTCCTCGAGGGTCTCCTTCTCGAAGGAGCCCGCCGAGGTCACGCCCGCGTTGTTGACCAGCACGTGGCAGGCGCCGTGCTCGCCCACCACCGCGTCGGCCAGGCCCGCGACCTGCTCGGCGGAGGAGACGTCCACGACGTGGGTGCTCGCGAGCACGCCACCGGTGCTGCGCACCAGGCGCGCGGTCTCCTCGGCCCCCTCACGGCGTACGTCGGCGCACGCGACCTGCACGCCCCGCCGGGACAGCGCGAGGGCGATCTCGCGACCGATCCCGCCGCCTGCTCCGGTCACCACGGCCACGCGCCCGTTCATCTCTCGCACCTGCGCATCCTGGCGTCTCCGGCTCCTCGAGGAGGGGCACGGTCACGAGTCGGACCCTCGCCGGGGCGGGGGCGGGAGGTCACCTGCAGCCGCGCCGGGGGCCCGCCGGGGTCGTGCGGTTTCCCGGGCACTGGTGCAGGGTAAAGGCGTGCGCAGGTACGACCCCGGGAGACGTGGATGACCTACGAGGTGCTCGTCGAGGAGCTGCGCGCCGCGTCCGGCGACTACCGTGCCGTGGCCGAGGAGCTGGGGTCGGGCTCGATCTGCCTGACCCACCGCACCCCCGAGCACCTCGGGCACGTCGAGCTCGCCGCGTGGCTGGGGGCGGTGGCCGAGCAGTGCACCGAGGCGAGCCGTGCGCTGCACGACGGCGCGGTCGACCTGGCCGAGGACCTGCAGACGGCGGCCGCTCACTACGAGAGCACCGACGACTCGGTGGCCCGGACGTTCCGGTTCCCCTCCCCGTTCCTCGACCCGCAGAGCCCCTTCCTCGCACCGGGGCCGGCGCCCTTCCCGGCCCCCGGCCAGGGTCCCGTCCTCGGCCCCCCCAGCCCGAGCGGTCCGGCCGGACCGAGCGCTCCCGCGGGCGGCACCCCGTGACGCTCCCCGACGGTGCGGCGCTGGGCAGCACCAGCGACCCCGCCGAGCTCGTCCAGGGCGACCCCGGCTCGGTCCGCACCAACGCCACGACGCTGGCCGACGAGGCCATCCGCGTCGAGCGCCTCGCCCGCGACGTCGACGACGTCGCCATCGCGGGCTGGAGCGGGGGCTGGGGCCAGCCGGCGTACGCCGCGGCCAGCGCCGCCGAGCAGGAGAAGTGGACCGCCTACGCCGGTGTCCTGCGCACCACCGCCGAGACGCTGACGACGTACGCCGAGGCGCTCACCACCGCGCAGAGCCGTGCCGCCGACGCGATCGCGACGTGGGAGCGGGGCGAGGAGGCCACGCGCGCGGCCGTCCAGCAGCACAACGAGGCGGTCGAGGCCTACAACAGCTACGTCAGCCGCCAGGTCTGCGTGCCGACGTACGGCGGTGGGCGGGTCGTCCCCTCGGTCGGGCCGTCCCGGCCGGGGCCGTTCGTCGACCCCGGGGAGTCGCTGCGCCGGGAGGCCGAGGAGATCCTGGCCGAGGCGCGCGAGGCGCTCGACGAGGCCGGCACCGCCGCCGTCCGGGCGCTCGGTGGCCTGCCCGGCGCGCGGACCGAGGGCTCCAGCGGCCCCGGCATGTCCGGCAGCGCCGAGGGTCCGAGCATCGACTGGGGCGACTGGCAGGACACCTTCGGGCGCAACCCCGCGCACGGTCCCGACGGCACCTACGACGGCGGCCTGCCGAGCAGTCCGTTCGCGATCAACTTCGGCCAGGTCGCGGGCGAGATGTACCTCTGGGGCGCCGACGGCTCGGTCGAGGACTACTGGGGCGACGTGCGGGTCCAGGCCGACGGGTCGCTCCGGGCGGTCGGCCTCGACGGGGCCGCCGGGGGCCGGATCGACGCCAACGGCCTGGTCGCGCACGGCCACGGGGCGTTCACGCTCTTCGGGGCCGAGGGCACGGCCGGCGGGGAGTACGGCCACCTCAGCGGGGAGGTCAGCGGCAGCGCCAGGGCCGAGGCCCGCGCCGAGGGCGACCTGACCCTCGGTCCCACGGGTGTGCACGCCGGTGGCGAGCTCTTCGCCGGGGGCCGTGTCGAGGTGGGCGCCCAGGGCGACGTGGGCGGGATCGGCGGCGAGGCCTCGGTCGAGGGCTGGGCCGGCGCCGGGATCGCCGGTGACCTCGACCTCGGCTACCGCGACGGCAAGATCGAGATCGGCGGCTCCGGCGGAGTGGCCTGGGGGCTGGGCGGCAAGATCAGCGGGTCGATCACCATCGACCCCGGTGAGGTCGTGGAGACCGGGGGCGACATCATCGACGCGATCGGAGACCTGCTGTGAGCAGCACCGCCCTGCCGCTGCCGGTGCGCTTCGCGCTGCCCGACGACGCGTGGGCACCGGTGGACCCGGAGTCCCTCGGTGTCCGCAACGCCGCCTTCCTGGCCGCCCGTGACGCGGCCGCGGGGGAGTACCACCCCACGATCACCGTCTCCGGCGGGTGGCGCAGCGACGCCGCCAGCCTGGAGCAGATCGCCGACGAGTCGATCGAGAAGCTGCGCGCGGAGGGCGCCGAGGAGGTCGAGCTGCTGCAGCGCCGGTCCCTGGGCACCGAGCACGCACCTGCGGTCACCCAGTCCGTCGGCGCCGTCGCCACGGTCGAGGGCCGGCGCCAGGACCTGCGCCAGGCCCAGGTCGTGCAGGGGCTGGTCGACGTCGAGGACCCCGCCCGCCGGGTCGTGATGATCTACACGCTCACCTGCACCTACCGGCAGTGGGAGCAGGTGGTGCCGGAGTTCCAGGCGTTCATGGCCACCGTCGAGGTGGTCCCGCAGCAGCCCGGTCCCCCGGCCGAGGGGCAGTCCGAGGGGTAGGCCGGGCCTCAGCCGAAGTAGCCGGTCAGGGCCAGCACCACGGTCAGCACGAGCCCGACGAGGGCCCCGACGCCGACCAGGCCCGCGGCCCACAGGCCGATCCGCTCCGCGCCGCCACGCCGCAGCTCCATGCCGAGCTGCTGGGCCACGCCGGTCACCAGGTCGCGGCCCTCCTCGGAGCCGAAGCGGAAGTCGGCCTGCACGCCGAAGCGGCCGTGCTCGTCGAAGGCCCAGACCTTCTGTGCCCCGAGCTCCTTGACCCGACCGAGCTGGCGCTCGGCGGTGGCCGCGACCCGGGGCGTCCCGGCCACCCACTCGACGCTGCGAGCGTCGTCGGTGATCGTGTAGGTGCCGGGGGAGGGGACGGCCACGTGGTGCACGTAGACCTTGCTCAGCCCGGCCTTGTTGAACAGGCCGAACCATTGCGCGTCCACGACGTCGAGGGAGACGTCGAAGCCCTCGGCGGTCGGCGTGACGACGTACGGCGTGCCCTCGGCAGCCTGCTGGACCCCTCGCATCAGCGCGGTGGCCTCCGGCGTCGGGGTGGTCACGAGATCTCCTCGTCGACCTGCACGTCGAACTCGACCTCGGCCCCGTCGACCTCGGTGACGGTCACGGTCACGCCGAGCTCGTCGGATCCGGCGGTGAGCACGCAGCGCAGCTCCTCGCCGACCCGGCCGACCAGGTCGGCGGGGCAGGAGACGTCGTCCGGGGCGACCCCGACCTGCTCGGCCAGGCGCGCCGAGACCTGCTCCTCCACGGAGCTGCCCAGCAGCGTGGGTGCCACCTCGTAGGCGATGTCGGAGCCGTCGACCTCGGTGACCACCACCTCGACGGGGACCTGGTCGCCGTCGAGGGTGACCTCGCACCGCACCGACTCCTCGACGGTGCCGGTGAGGTCCTCGGGGCAGCTGACCTCGGGCTCGGTGCCGACCTGGCCGGCCAGCGTCTGCGCGACGTCGCGCTCGAGGTCGGCACGCTCGACCACCGGGGTGCCGCCGCAGCCGGCGAGCAGCAGGGCGGCGAGGCCCGTGCCGGCCGGCAGCAGGAGAGGGGTACGGGAGCGGGGAGCGGGGCGGGAGCGGCGCACGCACCCATGATGTCGTCGGGACCGGGGCGCCAAACCCCCTGACGAGGGCCGTCCGGCTGCGGCAGGGACGAAGGTCCCGACCTCGTCCGATCCCGTGAGGGGGACGGGTCCGGACCTCTACCGTCGTCTGGTGATCGAACGCTTCCCGGATCGCCCCGAGCGGTTGTCGCGCGGGTTGGCGCTGGTCGTGGCCACGGTTGCCCTCACGGTCGTGGTGGGGTGGGTGCTGCAGGTCGAGGTCCTGGTGACGGTGCTGCCCGGGCTCACGAGCATGAAGCTCAACACGGCCCTGTGCCTGCTGGCGCTCTCGGTCTCGACGGGCCGGCTGGTGCCCGGGCACGGGTGGCTCCCGGTGCCGGTCCTCGTCGTGACCCTCGTGACCCTGTCCGAGCACGTGGGCGGCGCCTCGCTGGGCATCGACGAGCTGCTGGTCGACGACTTCACCCACACCGCGGGTGCCAACCCCCCGGGGCGGATGGCGATCACCACGGCGATCGCGTTGACGGCGCTCGCGGTCGCGCTGCTCGCCCAGGACCGGGGCCGGGTCCGCACCCCCCAGGTGCTTTCCGCGCTCACCTTCGTCGTCGGTTTCGTGGCCGTCCTGGGCTACGCCTACGGCGTCTCCTCGCTGTACGCCGTGGTCGCCTACTCCACGGTCGCGCTGCACACCGCCGTGGTGCTGGCGCTGCTCGCGGTCGCCGTGCTGGCGCGTCAGCCGGGCGGCTGCGTGCCCTGGCTCCTCGAGGGCCGCGACCCCGGTGCCGTGGTGGGCCGGATGCTGGTCCCGATCGCCCTGCTGGGCCTGCCCTTGCTGGGCTCGCTGCGCCTGGCCGGGGAGCGGGCCGGGTGGTACGACGGGGTGTTCGGCCTGGCCCTCATGGTGCTCGGCAGCGCCACGGTCATCGTGGCGCTCGCTCTCGTGGTCGGGCGCCGGCTCCAGGCGGTCGACATGGCCCGCGAGAGCGCCCAGCTCGAGCTCGAGAGGTTGGTGGAGTCCCTGCGCGAGGGTCGCGACGAGGCATGGGCGCGGGCCGAGCGGATCGCGGTCGAGCTGGCCGAGGAGCGCGCGCAGTTCACCCGCAGCATCGGGCAGCTCGACGACCAGTTCTGCACGCTCCGCGTCGACGCCGGAGGCCGCATCGCTGGCCACTTCGCGACACCGGACCCCGTCGGCCTGCTCAGCCCGGTCGTGGCCCGCCTCGTCGGCGTGCTGGACGGCCCCGACCTGGAGCCGGGCTCCGCGCGCACCCTGGACGTGGTCGCGGGCCAGGTGCGCGCGGGGCGCCCGGTGAACGTCGAGGTGCAGGTCCCGGGAGCCGACGGGCTGGTGCGATGGGTCTGGCTGCGGGGGACGCCGCGGCGCGAGGGCGAGGACCTCTACGTCGACCTCGTGGCCACCAACGTCGACGAGCGGCGCGCGCTGACTGACAAGCTCGAGGACGCCCTCGACGTGGCCCGTCGGCAGCGCGACGAGCTGGAGCAGGTCAACCGGCTCAAGGACGAGTTCGTGGCGATGGCCGGCCACGAGCTGCGCGGTCCGCTCGCGGTCATCAGCGGCAACCTCGAGCTCCTGGGCCTCACTGCGCCCTCGCCGGAGCAGGCCCGTTCCCTGGAGACCATCCGACGACGCGCAGAGGGCATGCAGGCCCTGGTCGACGACCTCTTCGACCTGGCCCGGTTGCGCTCGGGCGGGGTGTCGGTGGAGCCGGTCCAGGTCGTCGTCGACGCGGCCGTCCACGAGGTCGCCGCCGAGCTGGAGCCGGCCGCGCGCGCCGGCGAGGTGCGACTGGAGGTCGCGGACACCGGACCGACCGGCCTGACGGCGTACTGCGACCCGCGGCGGCTGCACCAGATGCTGGCGAACCTGGTCGGCAACGCCGTGAAGTACACCCCGCCCGGCGGGCGGGTGCAGGTCTGCGTCGCGCCCGTCGGCGACCGCGTGCGCGTCGAGGTGCTCGACACCGGGATCGGCGTGGCGGAGGCGGACCTGCCGCACCTGTTCGAGAAGTTCTACCGCGCCAGCAGCGCCCGCGCGGGGCAGCTGCCCGGCACCGGCCTGGGGCTGGCAGTCACCCACGCCCTCGCCGAGGCGCAGGGCGGCAGCGTGTGGGCCGAACGGCGCGAGGGTGGCGGCATGCGCTTCGTCCTGGAGCTGCCGCGGACAGATCCCGCCGCGCTGGCAGCGACGCCGGCGTTCGGGACCTCCGTCCCCCAGCCCTGAAGGACACGTGAAGATCCCGCCCGACTCCTGGGAGTGCCCCGGGGCCCGGCCGATCCTGAGGGAGAAGCCGAATCCCCCCGTCCCCAGGAGCCCTCATGATCATCGCGGACCTCCCGCTCGCTGATGCTGACCTGCACGGGTACGACGGGCTCGACGTCCCCCACCACCGGATCGCGGCCAGCGACCCGTTGGAACCCGGCCAGCTCCTCGTGGTGCGCACGCTCGATGGCGTGTGCCGGTGCGCGGAGGTGGTCGGTCTCCGGTTCACGCCCACCGACACGGTCTACGAGCTGCGCCTCGGTGTGCCGATGTCCGGAGAGGTGGTCCGCACCCTCACCCAGCGCCGGCCGGCACCCCGGCGCTGGGTGAGCGACGCCGACCTGGTCGGCATGCTCGTGGACTGCGGGCGGATGCAGCGCCGCACGGAGCATGTGTCGTGAGCGCGGACGGCACCCCGACCCTCCTCGTCGCCGAGGACGACCCGGACCTGCTGGAGCTGCTCGTCGCCGCCCTGCGGATGACCGGTCACGAGGTCGTCGCCGCCCGCGACGGGATGCAGGCGCTGGCGCTGCTGCGCTCGCGCCCGATCGATCTGGCGGTGCTCGACGTCCTGATGCCCCGGATGACCGGGCTCGAGGTGGTGCGCGAGGTGCGGTCCGATCGCAGCATCGACCAGCCGGTGCTGCTCATGCTCTCGGCGCTGTGCAGCCGCAGCGACGTGCGTGCCGGTCTGATCGCCGGCGCCGACGACTACCTCGCCAAGCCGTTCGACCTCGGCGAGCTCATCGACCGGGTCGACGTGCTCCTCACCGAGCGGGCGGTGTCGGTCCCGTCGATCTGACGCGCTCGCCCGGGCGGTCGTCCGGGCGAGCACTCCGGCGTCGCCACCAGGTCGCCAGGGCCAGCCCCGTCGCCACGTCCCAGAAGCCCCAGAGCGCGGCGACCAGGGCGACCCCGCCGTACTCCGGGAAGAAGCTGATCGCCAGCACCAGCGCCAGCGCGGTGTTGCGGACGCCCACCTCCAGGGTCACCGCGCGACGGGCGGCCGCCGGGATGCGGCAGGCGAGCGCGACCGCGAAGCCGACCGCCAGGGACATGGCGTTCTGGGCGACGACGGCCGGGCCCACCTCGAGGAGGTACGCCGCGGAGCCGGACAGGTTGGAGGCCAGCCCGCCCACGACGATGAGCAGGAGCATCACCAGCACGGTCGGCTCGACCAGGGGCCGCAGCCGACCGGCGACCCGGGGCAGTGCCCGCGCCACGAGGATGCCGGCCGCGAAGGGTGCCACGATCAGCAGCAGCACCTCGAGCAGGACCTCCAGCGGCGAGAGGTCCACGGAGTCCAGCACCTGGCTGGCCTGGGGCGAGCGGGAGGCCCAGAAGGCCAGCGCTACGGGGGTCACGACCGCCGCCAGGGCACTGGACAGCGTGGTCAGCGAGACCGAGAGGGCCACGTCTCCGCGGGCACGGTGGGTGAGCAGGTTCGACATGGAGCCGGCCGGTCCGGAGACCACCAGCAGCATGCCGAGGGCGATCGAGGGGGCGAGGTCGAAGGCTGCGACCAGCACCAGCGTGAGCGCCGGCACCAGCACGAACTGGGCGAGCGTCACCGCGGCGAAGACGACCGGACGGCGGGCGACGCCGCGCAGGTCCTCGGTGCGCACGTCGAGCGCGATCCCCAGCAGCAGCAGGGCGATCATCGCCTTGATCGCGAGGTCGAAGCCGCCGCTGATCTCCAGGCTGAAGGAGTCGATGCCCGTCGGTCCGGTCGTGCCGGAGGCCGGTGCGGAGGCGGCCGCCAAGTGGTGGGCGAGGGTCGCGCCGACGAGGGTCACCGGTGCATGAGAACACGTTCCAGCGCCCCACGGAGGGAATCCGGCGGCCCCGTCCGGGACGTCGTGCGGGACGCGTCGCCGGGACCGGCGTGCCTCAGGGTGACTCGGTCGTGTCGTTGCGCACGTGCTTCGGGCCGGTGGTCCGGTGGTCCGCGGTGTCGTCCCGGGCGTCGTCCGGTCCGTCCTGCTCGGCCTGGTCGTCGGCCCCACGCGACTCGCGCAGCGCCCGGCCGCGGGCGACGTCCTCGCGGTGCTTGGCCTCGGCCTTCTCGATGCCGCGGGTGTCGCGCGGCGGCAGCAGCAGCCGCTCCTCGGCCGGCAGGCCGGCCTGCAGCTCGCGACCGCGCTCGAGCTCGGAGTCGAGCTCGGCGCCGAAGAGCAGCGCCAGGTTGGTGAGCCACAACCACAGCAGGAAGACGATGACGCCCGCCAGCGAGCCGTAGGTGCGGTCGTAGCTGGAGAACTGCGACACGTAGAGGCCGAAGGCGGCCGAGGCCAGCACCCAGACCAGGATCGCGAGGGCGGCACCGATCGAGATCCAGCGGAACCGCGGCTGCTGCACGTTGGGGACGGCGTAGTAGAGGATCGCCACCATCGCCACGACGGCGGCCAGCATCACCGGCCACTTCGCCACGGCCCAGGCCAGCTGCGCGGTGCTGCCCAGGCCGACCTGGTCCCCGACGGCCTCCGCCGCAGGGCCGGTGAGCACCAGGCCCACGAGCACGAGGGCGGCCAGGACGACCTCCACCAGGGTCACCAGCAGCATCCAGGGGCGGAGCTTCCAGATCGGCCGACCCTCGCCGATCTCGTGCATCCGGTTCATGGCACGGCCGAAGGACCCGACGTAGCCCGAGGCCGACCACAGGGCGCCGAGCAGACCGACCACCAGGCCGAGTCCTGCCGTGTCGGTGGCCGAGAGCTCGAGCAGGGTCGGCTCAAGGGTGTCGGCGACCGAGCCGGCGCCGAGGTCGCGGAGCACCTCGAGGACCGTGCGGGCGGCCTCGTCGCCCTGCCCCACGAGCCCGACCAGGCTCATCAGCGCGATCATCGCCGGGAACAGCGCCAGCACGGCGTAGTAGGTCAGCGCCGCCGCGATGTCGGTGCACTGGTCCTTGCTGAACTCCCGGCCGGTCTTGCGCAAGACGTAGAGCCAGGACCGCCTCGTCAGGTCGTCGGGGGAGTCCGGCTTCGCCGGGTGGTCGGCATCGGGGCGCTGCTCCAGGGCCGTGCTCGTGCCGGACGCTCGCGTGCTCATGACTCGGGCGATGCCCGCTCGCGGTCGTGCCCACGCCACCCCTCCGGGCGGCCGGACGGACCGAACGGGTGACTGGTCCCCTTGAGCACGCACGTACTTTCGAGTTCAACCATCCCGACGACTCGGCGTCGCAGGACAGGCGCCGACCCGACCCCCTGGAGCGCGCATGTCCCACCTCCCCGCCCGCCGCACCCGCCCTGCTCGTCGCACACCCCTCACTGCGGCTCTGAGCGCCACGCTGACCGCGACCCTGGGCGCCGGGGTGCTCACCGCCGGCCTGCTCAGCCCCGCCTCGGCCGGGCCGAAGGGGAACTTCCCCGAGACCTTCGCCCTGCCCGACGGCTTCCAGCCCGAGGGCATCACCATCTCCGGTCGCTTCGCGTGGTTCGGCTCGCGCCTCGACGGCGACGTCTACCGCGCCGACCTGCGCACCGGTGAGGGGGAGCGGATCAGCGAGGGTCCGGGCACGGCCTCGGTCGGCCTGAAGGTCGACGACCAGCGCCGTCTCTTCATCGCCGGCGGCCCGGCCGGCACGGCCCGCGTCGTCGACGGCACCACCGGTGAGCTGCTGGCCGACTACACCCTCAACACCGGCGCGAGCTTCGTCAACGACGTGGTGCTGACCGAGGACGCCGCGTGGTTCACCGACTCCCAGGCGCCCGTCCTGCACGTGCTCCCGCTGGGCGAGGACGGTGCGCTGCCGACCCAGGCCGAGGTCCGCCAGGTCCCGCTGACGGGCGACTGGCAGCAGGTCGAGGGCTTCAACGCCAACGGCCTGACCCTCACCCCCGACGGCCGCGGCCTGCTGGTCGTCAACTCCACCAGCGGCCTGCTCTACCGCGTCGACCCGACCACCGGCGTCGCCACCGAGGTCGACCTGGGCGGTGCCTCGCTGACCAACGGCGACGGCATGCTGCTGCAGGGCCGCACGCTGTACGTCGTCCAGAACCGCGACAACGTCGTCACCGTGCTGCGGATGAAGCCCGACGGGCTGACCGGTGAGCGCATCGGCGCCATCACCGACAGCGACTTCGACGTGCCCACGACCGTCGCCCGCAAGGGCCAGCGGCTCTACCTGCCCAACGCCCGCTTTAGCACGCCGCCGACCCCCGAGACGACCTACGACGTCGTCAAGGTGTCGGCCAAGAGCGTGCGCTGAGGGCCTGCACCGAGACCGCGGGTCCGCGCGTCCGTGGGGGGACGCGCGGGCCCGTGCCGGCCCCGCTCCGGCCCTCGGAGCAGGGCGTCGACACCCATCCCCCGGCCGGGACGAGATCGCATGACCTCACCCCGGCGAGCTTGATCGCCCCGCAAGACTGGTGATCCTTCAACTACCCGTCATCGACTCGGGAGACGGATCCACATGGCCACGGACCAGACCGCCGACCAACGCTCGCCGCGCACCGTCCGACGAGCGCTCGTGGCCCTCGGCACCGTGCTGACCCTGGGTGCGGTGCTGCTCGTGGAGCAGCGCAGTAGTGGGCCGGCGGGTGCCGAGGACATGAAGGACACCCCCGGCGAGCGGGCCGGTGACGGCGACGGTGGCACCGTGCGGGCCGGGGGCGCGGACGAAGGGCCCAGGGGTGCGGTGACGATCGCCCTGGCCGGCGACGTCCACCTCGAGGGCGTCCTCGCCGAGCTCGACGACCAGTCCGGCTCGACGCTCGGCCCGATGTCGCGCGCGCTCTCGACCGCCGACGTCGCGGTGGTCAACCTCGAGAGCGCGATCAGCGACGGGTCGCTGCCGATGGCCGCCAAGGAGCTAGAGGACCCGGGCAACCGCTACTGGTTCTCGGCCTCGCCGTCGGTGCTGGGGCTGATGGAGCGGTCCGGCGTCGACGCGGTCAGCCTGGCCAACAACCACGGTGCCGACTACGGCCGCGCCGGGCTGCGCGCGGCGCTCGCTGCCGCGGAGGGCTCCCCGGTCGGGGTGGTGGGGGTCGGTCGGACGCCGGAGGAGGCGTACGCGCCGTACCGCACCAGCGTGCGCGGCACCGACATCGCCGTCCTCGCCGCCGATGCCTCGCCCCGCGAGAGCGCCGAGCGGACCTGGGCGATCGGTCCCGGGACCGGTGTCGGGATGGCTGCGGCCCGCCGGCCCGACGCCCCCGCGCTGCTCGCGGCCGTGCGCGACGCCGCCGCCCGCGACGACGTCGTGGTCGTCTACCTGCACTGGGGCGAGGAGCTGCAGGTCGCGCCCACGGACGACCAACGGGCCCTCGCCGAGAGCCTCGCCGAGGCCGGCGCCGACGTGGTCGTCGGTGCGCAATCCCACGTCCTGCAGGGTGCGGGGATGCTCGGCGACACCTACGTCGGCTACGGGCTGGGCAACTTCGCCTGGTACCACGGCCGCCAGTCCGAGACCGGCGTCCTGCGCCTGACCGTCCGCGACGGCGAGGTGGTGCGCGACCAGTGGGTCCCCGGGCGGATCCCGTTGGAGGGTGGCGTCCCGCAACCACTGGAGCGCTCCGAGCGACCCGCCGCCGTTGCCGCCTGGCGGGCGCTGGGCCCGGCGGCCGGCCTGGCCGCGCTCGACCGGCCGGAGCGCGCGCCGGACGGCCCGTCCGACGGGACCGCCGGCTCCTCCGGCGAGGCGGCCGCTCCCGACGTACCCGCCGAGTTCGTCGGCACCGTGCGCCCGCTCGGACCCGCCGTGCGCCAGCGGATGCTCGGCGTTAGCCACCGCCCCGCCGAGTGCCCGCTCGGCTGGGACGACCTGCGGCTGCTGCGCCTCTCCTACGTCGGGTACGACGGCGTCGACCGGGTCGGCCGGATGGTCGTGGCCCGCGAGGTCGCGCAGGACGTCGTCGGCATCTTCCGTGACCTGCACGAGGCACGGTTCCCGATCAGGCGGATGAAGCTGGTCGACGCCTACGGCGGCGACGACGACCGCTCGATGGCCGCCGACAACACCTCCGCCTACAACTGCCGGGCGGTCACCGGGGGGTCCACGTTCTCGGACCACGCCTACGGCAAGGCGATCGACATCAACCCTGTGCGCAACCCCTACGTCCTGCCGAGCGGCGTCCTCCCGCCCGCGGGCCGCGCGTACGCCGACGTCGACCGCTCATCGGGCGCCGACGCCGAGCCCGGCGTGATCGTGGCCGGCGACGTCGTCGTGCGGGCCTTCACCTCCCGCGGCTGGGAGTGGGGCGCGAGCTTCGCCGACTACCAACACTTCAGCACGAACTGACGCGGCGGCCAGGAGCTGCCGGCGTCGGCCGCGCGGGTCCGGCCCGAGGCTGGGGTCGAGGTGTGAGCTGTGGCCAGGGTCGAGGTGTGGGTCGAGGCCCCAGGACGCGTTGTGGCGCGTCACCAGGCCTCGACCCGCACCTCGACCCGCACCTCGACAGGTCCACCGGGACCCGGGCTTCAGCCCAGGTGCGTGATCGAGTCGTCCGGGGTGCGGTCGAGCGCCCGCGCGATGACCATCCGCTGGATCTGGTTGGTGCCCTCGAAGATCTGCATGACCTTGGCCTCGCGCATGTAGCGCTCGACCGGGAAGTCACGCGTGTAGCCGTAGCCGCCGAGCACCTGCACCGCGTCGGTGGTCACCTTCATCGCGTGGTCGGTGGCGACGAGCTTGGCGATCGAGGCCTCGCGGCCGTAGGGCAGGCCGGCGTCCTTGAGGCGGGCGGCGTGGAGCGTGGCGGCCCGGGCAGTCTGGACCGCGGCCTCCATGTCGGCGAGCAGGAACCCGAGGCCCTGGTGGTCGAGGATCCGCTGCCCGAAGGCCTCGCGCTCCCGGGCGTAGTCCAGGGCGTGGTCGAGAGCTCCCTGCGCAAGCCCCGTGGCGACGGCGGCGATGCCGAGGCGGCCGGCGTCGAGCCCTGCCAGGGCGATCTTGAGGCCCTCGCCGCGCTCCCCGATGAGGTGGTCGGCGGGCACGCGGGCGCCGTCGAGGCGCATGGTGGCGGTGGCCGAGCCGGTCAGCCCCATCTTCTTCTCGGGGGCGTCGGCGGACAGGCCGGGGGTGTCGGCGGGCACGAGGAAGCAGGAGATGTCGCCCTTGGCCTCGCCGGTGCGGGCCATGACCGTGTAGAAGTCGGCGTGCCCGCCGTGGGTGGTCCAGGCCTTCGCGCCCGTGAGCACCCACTCGTCACCGTCGAGCACCGCCCGCGTGCGCATCGCGGCAGGGTCGGAGCCGGCGTGCGGCTCGGAGAGGCAGTACGCCCCGAGCAGGTCGCCCGCGAGGAACTCCGGCAGCCAGCGGGCCTGCTGCTCCGGCGTACCACGGGTGACGAGGGCGAAGCAGGACAGGGCGTGCACCGACGTGCCGACGCCGACCGAGGCCCAGACGCTGCCGATCTCCTCCAGCACCTGGAGGTAGACCTCGTACGGGACGCCTCCGCCGCCGAGCTCCTCGGCGTAGGGCAGGCCGAGCAGCCCGGCCTTGCCGAGGGTGCGGAAGGCGTCGCGCGGGAAGACCTCGTCGCGCTCGGCGCCGGCCACGAGGGGGCCGAGCTCGACGGTCATGAGCTCGCGGGTGAGGCGGAGCAGGTCGGCGTGCTCCTCGGTGTCGAGGACGCGGCGGGCAGGCATGGGTGGCTCCACGGGTCGGTCGGCGGTGTGGGGTCGTGCGGGTGCAGGGTCGCTGCGGTCCCCACGATACGGCGGGTTCCGAGCCGCCCTGCCGGTGCGCGGACGTGACCGCTCGGCGGTGCGGGAGGGTCAGGCGTCGGCGTCCATCGCGGCCACGAACTCCTTCTTCACCGCGCGCCAGGCCTCGTCGGTCATGGTGCGGCGCCAGTACGGCGAGCAGGACATGTCCGCCCTGGTCAGACCGCGCTCGGTGAGCAGGTGGCGGCGGATCGCCCGGATCTCGTCGGCCTCCCCGTGCACGAAGGCGTGGACCCGACCGGCGGGGAAGTCGAGCGCCTCGACCGCGTCGGGGAGCGGCGTCGGCTGGTCAGGGGAGCGGTGCAGCCACAGCAGGTCGACCTCGGCCGCGGACTCGAGCGGCACCTCGTGCTCCGGCCCGTCGCAGACCAGCCGCACGACCGCGCGGGCGCCCGCGGGCAGTGCCTCCAGGGTGGCGGCGATCGCCGGCAGGGCGGACTCGTCACCGACGAGCAGGTGCCAGGCGGCATCCGGGTCGGGGCGGTAGCCGGCGCTCGGGCCGGTCATGACGAGCACGTCGCCGGGCCGCGCCGCCCGGGCCCACGGACCCGCCGCCCCCGCGTCCCCGTGCACCACGACGTCGAGGGTCAGCTCGCGCGCCGCCTCGTCCCACCGCCGCACGGTGTAGCGCCGCCGCGCGGGCCACTCCTCGCGTGGCCGGGTCGCCTTGACCTCGTCGGGGTCGAAGACCGGGCCGTACGTCGCGCCGGCCGGGGGGATCGCCACGTTGACGTAGGCGTCGGTGCCCTCGGCCGCCCGGAAGTCGTGCAGCCCGGGGCCGCCGAGCACCAGCCGCACCAGGGTCGGGGTGAGCTGCCGGGTGCGGAGCACCTCGCCGTGCATGGGACCTCCGAGGAGTGGGGTGCGGGCCGAGTCGTCTGTGCTGGGCTGAGGCGAGGCTAGCCCGCGCGCGACCCGCCCCGGTCGCCGGTCGCCCGCGCCGCCGGTCGAGGTGCGGGCACGCCTCCTGGTGTCCGAGGTGCGAGCGCAGCGCGCCTAGGGACCCGAGAGGGTGAGGTGGACGGAGCCGGACGGGGAACACCGTGCCGAGATCGGGCGCACCTGCGTCCGACAGGAGGAGGAGTCTCGTGAACACTCGCACCATCGCCATCGTGGCCCTGATCATCGCCGTCATCGTCCTGGTGCTGCTCCTGCGTTGACGCTCACCCGGCGCCCGTTCGAGCGTGACTCGGCGCCGTTTTGAGCGTGACTCGGCGCCGCCTCGACGACTCGCCGCCGCGGCTGCGGCTCAGACCCGCCCGCGGCGCGCGAGCGCCTCGGCGGCGGCCACGGCGTCGGCGGCCGACCCGGGGTCGGTCGCCGCGTCCACCGGCACGAGGCCGCCGAGCAGGGCGGCCGGCCGGGTCATCCAGCCCCACACCCGCCACGGGTCCACACCGGCTGCCAGCAGCGGCGACAGCAGGTCGGCCACCTCGGGCCGGGGCTCACCCGACGCGTCCAGCTGGAAGGCAGGCACCAGCAGCGCCAGCTCGGTCGGTACGCCGAGGAGCCGGTGCTCGGAGACGGCGCGGGTCACCGCGAAGCGGGTCGCGTCCACGCTCGCCCCACGCAGCTCGGCCAGCGTGTCGTAGGTGAACCACTCGGAGTCGAGCAGCTCCCGGCGTACCCGCGCCAGGTGCGCTGCCTGCACCAGCGGCACCGGCACCGCGTGCTGCGGCTCCTCGCCGTGCGAGCGCAGCAGCCGCTCGACCTGGATCAGCCGGTCCTCGTCGAGCTCCTCGCCCGTGCCGATGTCGACCCACCGTGCCGCGCCCGCGTCGTCGCGCTCGAGCCGGAGCATCCCCGACTCCTCGAGGTGCTCGACCAGCCCCAGCGAGGCCAGCCAGGTCGCGAGCCGCTCGGCCGTCGTGTCCTGGTCCACGCCCCCAGGGTGCCGCATGGGCGGGAGGAGCCGGTCGGGGCGGGCCAGGACGACCGTCCGTCGCGCAGGACCGACCGCTCGTCGCGCGCCACTCGTCGTGCGCACATGGTGAGCCCCGTCACAGGGAAGGCGGCGACGGCGACCCGGGCCGGGTCGCGCCCCCGTCGTACCCGTACCCCGTCCTGCTCGGAGGCCCCCCATGTCCTCGTTGTGGCTGCTGATCATCGGCCTCGCCATGCTGGCGACCGGTTACCTGCTCTACTCGAAGTTCCTCGCCGACCGCATCTACCAGCTCGATGCCGCGCACCCGACGCCGGCGCACGAGATGAACGACGGCGTCGACTTCGTGCCGACCAACAAGTTCGTCCTGTGGGGCCACCACTTCACCTCGGTCGCGGGCGCCGCACCGATCGTCGGCCCCGCGGTGGCGGTGATCTGGGGCTGGCTGCCAGCCTTCCTGTGGGTCACCCTCGGCACCGTCTTCTTCGCCGGGATGCACGACCTCGGCGCGCTGTGGGCCTCGGCGCGCAACCGCGGTCGGTCGATGGGCATGCTGTCGGGTCGCTACATCGGCGCCCGCGGTCGCAACCTCTTCCTGGTTGTCATCTTCCTGCTGCTGCTCATGGTCGTGGCCGCCTTCGCCGTGGTCATCAAGGACCTGCTCATCGCCACCCCGACCGCCGTGATCCCGACCTGGGGTGCCATTGCGGTCGCGGCCGTCGTCGGCCAGATGATCTACCGCTGGCGGATGAACCTGCTGCTCACCACCGTCATCGGTGTCACGGCGCTCTACTCGCTGATCCTGCTCGGCGACGCGTACCCGATCGAGCTGGGCGAGTCCACGCTCGGCATGTCGCCGGCGACCTTCTGGATCGTCACCTTGTTCGTGTACGCCGGCATCGCATCGCTGCTCCCGGTGTGGGTCCTGCTCCAGCCGCGCGACTACATCAACGGCGTCCAGCTCTTCATCGGCCTCGCCCTGCTGTACGGCGCCACGCTGGTCTCCGCGCCCGACCTGGTCGCTCCCGCGTTCAACGACAACGTCCCGGCCGGCACGCCGAGCCTGGTGCCGCTGCTCTTCGTCACCATCGCGTGCGGCGCGATCTCGGGGTTCCACGGCATGGTCTCCTCCGGCACCAGCTCCAAGCAGCTGGACAAGGAGACCGACGCCCGCTTCGTCGGCTACTTCGGCGCGATCGGCGAAGGACTCCTCGCGCTCGGCGCGATCATCGCCGCCACCGCGGGCTACCGCACGCTGGCCGACTGGGAGGCCGTCTACACCGAGTTCAACGCCGGCGGGGTCACCGCCTTCGTCGACGGCGGCGGCGCCATCCTCAACGCCGGCCTCGGCATCCCGGTCGGCCTGTCGGGCACCATCCTGGCCACCATGGCGGTGCTCTTCGCGGCGACCACGATGGACACTGGCGTGCGGCTGCAGCGCTTCGTCGTGCAGGAGATCGGCGAGGTGATGGGTGTGCGCATCGACAAGTACGCCGGCACCGCGATCGTCCTGGCGGTGGCCATGGGCCTGACCTTCTCTGCCGGTGCGGGCGGCGAGGGCGGCATGCGGATCTGGCCGCTCTTCGGCACCACCAACCAGCTGCTGGCCTCGCTGACGCTCTCGATCGTTGCGGTCATCCTCATCCGCAAGCGCCGCAACCCGCTGCCGGCGCTGGTGCCGCTGGTCTTCGTCTTCGTGATGAGCTTCTACGCAGCGATCGTCCAGCTCGGCACCCTGCGCGACAACGGGGACTGGCTGCTGCTCGGAATCGACGCGGTCATCATCGTCGCGGCGGTCTGGGTCGCGCTCGAGGCGGGGCTGGCGATGCGCCGGGCCCGCCAGGAGCCCGCCGAGACCGACGACGCCGACCGGCACGTCGCGCTCGAGGAGCCGGCCCAGCGGTGAGCCAGCGGTGAGCGGGGACCGATGGCGGCGGTTCCGGGCCGGCGTGGAGGAGTTCTACGCCGGCCCCTACCGCGCCACCCTGCGCCGCGCCCGTCGCGACGAGGACGACCTGTTCCGGTTGGTGGTGCTCGCCGAGGCGCTCGGGGTGCCCGACCCGGCGGCGTACTGGTCGGCGGAGCTGCTGCCGGCGACGTACGCCGAGTTCCACGACTGGCACCGACGCATGGGCATGGAGCGATCGCCGCTCGACCACGTGGGGTGCTGCTGAGGTGCTCCGGTGAGCGGGCTGCTCCTGGTCTCCGGCAAGGGCGGGGTCGGCAAGACATCGGTGTCCTGCGCGCTGGCGCTGCGGCACTCGTGGGCCGGGCGGCGGGTGCTGCTTGTCTCCACCGACCCGGCGCACAACCTGGGTCACGCGTGGGACCTCCCGCTCGGTGACGACCCGCGACGCGTCGTCGAGCACGGGCCGGGACACGTGGACGCGGTCGAGATCGACCCCGCGGCGGTGGTCGAGCGGCACCTCGCGGCCGTGGGGCGCACGATGCGGCGGCTGCTGCCCGAGCACCTCCACGGTCCGGCCGCCCGCCACCTCGACCAGGCCCGGCACGCCCCCGGGACCCACGAGTCGGCGGTGCTCGAGCGGCTCGCGGAGCTGGTCGTCGACGCGTGCGGGCCGTCCTCGGCGTACGACCTGGTCGTCGTCGACACCGCCCCGACCGGTCACACGCTGCGTCTGGTCGCGCTGCCCGAGCGGCTGACCACCTGGACCGAGGGGTTGTTGGCGGGGCGCGACCGGTCCGAGCGGCTCGGCGCCGCGGTGCGGGGACTGGGCGGGGGAGACGACACGGCCGACCGCGACGCCGAGCTGCGCCGGGTGCTCGTACGCCGCCGGCAGCGCTTCGCGACCTTCCGGGACCTCCTCGTCGACCCGGCGCGCGCCGGCTTCGTGCTGGTCACGGCCGCCGAGCGGCTCCCGGTCGCGGAGACCGCTGCCCTGCACGGGGAGCTGCACGCCCTGGGCATCGGCGTGGACGCCCTGGTCGTCAACCGCCGCTCGCCCGATGACGGCGGTCTGCTCGCGCAGCGCCGGCGGCTCGAGGAGCCGCACGTCGAGTCCCTGCGCCGCCTCGGCGTGCCCCTCACCGAGGTCCCGCTGCTGCCCGGCGAGCTGATCGGGGAGTCGGCGCTCGGGGTGCTGGCGGAGCGGCTGGAGGGGGTGGGGGCCGGGTAGTCCGAATCATTTCTGATGCCCAGCTCGTGCTCAGCATCAGAAATGATTCGGAGGATCCCGGCCCGCGCCAGGACGCAGGCGGTGCGCAGCCGAGCCGCCCGGGGGTGGAGGGCGTCTCGACCGCGCACCGCGATCGGGGGCGGGTCGCTCAGCTCAGCGGAACGCGCACCCGCTGGGGAGACCCGCCCTGCGGAAGACCATCGCCGCCGGGCAGAAGCCCGTGACGCTGGACTGCAGCAGGTTGAGGCCGACGAACGCGGTGAGCAGCAGCCACCACGGCGAGGCCAGGGCGGCCAGCAGGGCGCTGACCAGGGTCATGGTGCCCGCGAGGGCGAGGACGGCACGGTCGAGGTTCATCATCGTCGTCATCCGATCAGTCGTGGGCGAAGGAGATGGTGGGCAGGACCCGCTTGAGCCAGGCCGGGGACCACCAGGCGGCGTCGCCGGTGAGGCGCAGCAGCACGGGCAGCAGGACCAGCCGCACCAGGAAGGCGTCGAGCAGGACGGCGACGCCGAGCACGATGCCCATCTCCTTGGGCGGGATCGGGCCGGACAGGGCGAAGGTGAAGAACACCGCGACCATGACCGCGCCGGCGGCGAAGATGACCCGGCCGGAATGGGCCAGCGAGCCGACCATCGCCTCGCGAGCGTCACCCGAGCGCTCGTGGTGCTCCTTGGCCGAGGCCAGCAGGAACACGGTGTAGTCCATCGCGATCGCGAAGATCATCGCGAAGAAGAACACCGGCGCCCACGCGTCCAGGAAGCCCTGCGATTCGAAGCCCAGCAGGTCCGCGCCGTGGCCCTCCTGGAAGACCAGCCGTGCGACACCGAAGGCGGCGGCGGTCGAGAGCAGGCTCACCAGCGTGCCCAGCAGCGAGATGAGCGGGGCCTGCAGCGCGACCAGCAGCAGCAGGAAGCCCAGCGCCAGCACGACGCCGATGACGATCGGGGTGGACTCGTCGAGCTGCGCCTTGAGGTCGAGGTTCTCCACCGCGGCGCCGCCGAGCAGCGCCGAGGACGGAAGGTCCCCGCGCAGTCGGTCGACGGTCTGCGCCAGCTCGGGGTCGGAGGGGTCGACGGTCGGCACGGCCTGTACCAGCACCAGGCCGGAGTCGTCGGTGGCGGGCATGGCGGGCAGTACGCCGGCGATGCCGCTGTCCGCGGACAGCACCGCTGCGGTCTCCTCGGCCTGCGCCTCCTCGACGACCACCCCGATCGCACCCGGGGCGCCCTCGCCGAGCTCGGACTGCACGACGTCGTACCCGATCCGCGCGGAGGCGTCCTCGGGCAGCACCTTGATGGAGGGCATGGCGGTGTTGAGGCCGAGCACGGGTGCGGCGAGGGCCAGCAGGACCAGCAGCGAGGCGAGGCCCCAGGTCCACGGGCGGGCCCAGAGGCGCTCGCCCCAGGCGGCGAACCGCGGCGAGCGGTGCTCACCGGAGCGCGACCAGGGCAGGGCGCCCTTGTTGATGCGGTGGTCGAGCCAGCCGAGCACGAGCGGCAGGAGGGTGAGCGTCGCCCCCAGCACGAAGACGACGCTGATCATGATGCCGCCGGCCATGGACCGGAAGGAGGGCGAGGGCACGAGCATCACGGCGGACAGCGAGACCAGCACGGTGAGGCCCGAGAGCAGGACGGCCTTGCCGGCGGTGTCCATGGTCTGCGCGATGGCCGGCACGACGCCGTCGGGTCCGGGGTGCGCGGCACGGGCGGCGCGGTAGCGGACCACGATGAAGAGGGCGTAGTCGATGCCGAGCGCGAGGGCGAACATCATCGCGAAGTTCATCGCCCAGATGGAGACCGGCACGAGCTCGTTGATGAGCACCAGCGAGCCGGCCGAGGCGACGAGGCCCGCGAGGGTCAGCAGCAGCGGGAGGCCGGCGGCCACCAGGGCGCCGAAGGCGAGGACGAGGATCGCCAGGGTGACCGGCCACGACATGAGCTCGCTCTTGAGCATCGCCTCGAGGTTGGCCTCGTTGAAGTCGCTCCACAGCAGCGAGGAGCCGGTCGGCGTCACCTGCACCGTGTCGGTGGACAGGGCGGTGAGCTCGTCCTTGAGGTCGGTCGCGGCGCGCACCATGTCGTTGGTGTCGGCGCCGGCGCCGGCCAGGACCACGCCGGTGTCGCCGTCCTGGGAGAGGGTGGCGCCGGGCTGGGGCGGCACGACCCGGGCGATCCGGTCGTCGCCCTCGAGCACCTCGGTGACTGCGGCGACCACCTTTGCGCCCTCGCCCTCGGTGACCGGGCCCGACTCCGAGCGCACGACGACCTGGATGGCGGAGGAGGCGTTGCCACCGAAGTGCTCCACGGCCAGCTCTCGCGCCGCCACCGAGTCCGATCCGTCCGCCTGCCAGCCGGCTCCCGACAGGTCGTGCTCGACGCGGGGGGCGAAAACGCCCAGCCCGACGATGAGCAGGACCCACACGATCGAGACGGCGCGACGGTGGTCGAGCACCCAGGTGCCGAGCCGGCCGAGCGGGCCAGGTCCGTGGGGGATGCCGGACGGCTTCCCCGCGGACCTCGCGGACGGGTGGGGAGTGGTGCTGGTCATGGACTCTCCTCCTGGGAGCAGCGCTTGGCGAGAACCCCCTGGGGGGTTACGATGGGTCCCAGGAAAGCAACCCCCATGGGGGTTATGCAAGTCCGAGGAGGAAGCATGGCCGGCTACACGCTCACCGCACGCTCGACGCAGGGGTACGACGACACCGTCGCCCGGGTCCGCGAGCTGCTCGCCGACGCCGGGTTCGGCGTGCTCACCGAGATCGACCTGAGGGCCACGCTCAAGGCCAAGCTCGACGTCGACGTGACGCCCCAGGTGATCCTGGGCGCGTGCCGCCCGCAGCTGGCGCACCAGGCGCTGGCTGCCGACCCGTCCGTGGCGGCGCTGCTGCCGTGCAACGTGGTCGTGCGCGGTGACGGCGACGGCGCGGTCGTCGAGGCGTTCGACCCGCAGGTGATGATCTCGATGACCGACGCCTCCGACGCGGTCCGCCAGGTCGCCGAGGACGCCCGCGAGCGCCTGCTCGGCGTCCTCGCCCGGGTCGAGGACGGGTCCTGATGCAGCTCGAGGCGGAGGTCACCAAGCCGCTCGTGACGCGCATGAAGCGCGCCCACGGCCACCTCGCCACGGTGATCCGCATGCTGGAGGAGGGCTCGGACTGCGAGGACGTCCTGACCCAGCTGGCCGCGGTCAACAAGGCACTGTCACGCGCGGGCTTCGCGATGGTCGCGACAGGCATGGAGCAGTGCCTGCTCGAGGGCAGCGACCTCGACGGCAGCCAGCGGGCGCGGATGGAGAAGCTGTTCCTGGCGCTGGCCTGAGATGGGCCGCGGGGGCGCTCGGGTTCGTCGGGTAGCCGACAAACCCGGAAGCAGTGGTCGAAAGCTTCGTCGTGGAGCTCCCGGGTCCGTCGGGGCGCCGACAGACCCGGCCCGGCCGGCTCGCGCCAGGCCTCAGCCCCGGCCGGCCCCCACGGGCTCGCGCACCGCTGCGGGCGCGCCGGCTCCGGCGTACGGCGACGGCGCCATGGTCCGGGAGCAGGATGATCAGGGGGAGGAGCAGCGGCCCGCCGACAGGAAGCGACGGCGCTTGCCGTCGCCCGGCACAGTGGGAGGACCGCGGGCGTCGCCCGCTCGAGCCGAGGAGCGAGTCAGATGAAGGCTGTGTGGAACGGCGAGGTCATCGCCGAGAGCGACGACACCGTGGTGGTGGAGGGCAACCACTACTTCCCCCGCGCTGCGCTGCGCGACGACGTCCTGGAGGCCTCGGACCACCACACCACCTGCGGATGGAAGGGCCAGGCCTCGTACTACACGCTGAACGTGGGTGGCCAGCGCAACGCGGACGCGGTCTGGTTCTACCCCGACCCGCTGCCGGGCGCGCAGCAGGTGGCCGACCGGGTCGCGTTCTGGAAGGGCGTCCAGGTCACCGACTGATCGGGGCGACGTGACGGAGGGCGACGTTCCGCACGCCTGGAATGACGTACGGCGTAGGCAACGTCTCTCACCAGGGCCCGTGACGGAGGCCGGCGCCACGTAGGCTCCGCGCCATGGTGGCGAGCAGGTCGGCACGGGCGCGGAAGGCGGGCGTCGAGGCGGGTCCGCTCGCCGCGGTGAGGATCGACCTCGCCTCCGACGAGTCGTTCGCCTACCGGATCGACTGCACCGCCTGCCGCACCGCCGGCGGCCGCAGCCCGTGGTCGACGTACCGACGGGGCGAGGAGAACGGCTACCTCGCCGCGATGGACCGCTGGACCTTCCACCTCGTCGAGAAGCACCCCGGCGAGGAGGCCCCCTGCCTGGCCTACCTGGCCGAGGCGCAGCAGCGGCTGCAGGAACGACGCGAGTCCCGCGAGGCCTGATAGCGCCCGCAGCAGCTCCCGGGAGGTCGAGTCGGCGCATCGTTCCGGGGCTCTGGACCGGCTCGGCACCGCCGACGAGGACTCAGGCGGTGCTGCACTCCGCGCACAGCCCGAAGATCTCGACCGTGTGTGCGACGTCGGTGAAGCCGTGCTCCTCGGCGGCCGCGTGGGCCCAGCGCTCGACGGCCGGGCCGGTCAGCTCCACCGTGCGCCCGCACGAGCGGCAGACCAGGTGGTGGTGGTGCTGGGGGCTGCACTGGCGGTAGAGCACCTCGCCGGCCTCGTTGCGGACGCTGTCGATCTCGGCGTCCTCGCTCAGCGTCTGCAGCGTGCGGTAGACCGTCGACAACCCGACCGTCTCGCCGCGGGCCCGCAGCTGTGCGTGGATCTCCTGGGCGCTGGCCAACGAGTCGAGCTCGCCGACGAGCTCGCGCACGAGCGCGCGCTGCCGCGTGGAGCGGCGTACGACGGTGCCGTCAGCGGAGGTCATGAGGGGAGTCTAGGGAGGGTCACTCGTAGGTCTGGAGCGGCTCGTCGACGATCTCGACCGACTCTGCTGCGAGCACCACCTCGAAGGGCGGCTCGACTCCCGTGCCGGTGACGCGCGTGCCCGTGACCGCGATCCACTCGTCGCGCTCCGGTCGAGCGGCTGCGCGATGCAGTGCGCGTGCGGGGGCTGCGCTCACCGCGCGGCCCGCCACGGCTCGACGTACCCGCGCTCGACCGCGCGGACCAGTCGTCGGGGGACCAGGCAGGTCTCTCCCTGGACGACGACGGGCACGAGGTCGCTCGCGCTCGCCTTCCACTGCGAGCGTCGGTGGCGGGTGTTGCTGCGAGAGGTGCGGCGCTTGGGGACGGCCACGGTCTCTCCTCCTTCTCCTTCGGCGGTGCTGGATAGGGGTGCGGGGCGGGCGGGTCAGGCGACGTCGCGGATGTCACCGAGCCACGGCTCGAGGCCGTCCTCCGCGACGTCCCAGGTGCGCCGGTCGAGCAGCGCCTCGGTGGGGGTGAGGAGGATGTCCTCGAAGGCCGCGGCGAGCCGCGCGGGCACCTGCTCGGCCCCGTCGCGGAGCCCGGTGACGACGAGTCGGGTGACCGGGGTGCGGCGCCCCCACAGCGTGTAGGCGCCGATGCTGAGCTGGCCGCCGGCGCCCGACCACTCCAGCAGGCTGCCGGGGCGGGTAGGCAACCAGAAGGAGCCCCGGGAGCGGAACGGGCCGCTCCCGAGCCGCTCGATCTGGTCGAGGAGCCGATCGGGGTGGAAGGGCCGGGGGGAGCAGAGGTCGAGACGCCAGACGTGCTCGTCCTCCAGGGCCGGCACCACGGTCTCGAGCTCGGGCGAGCACCAGGCGTGCGTGCGCGCCTGGTCGTGCCGCCCCTGCAGGAGGGCCGCGACGTCGAGGGCGGTGGCGCCGGCGACGACCCGCGCGTCGGGCCGTGCCAGGGCGCGGACGAGGGAGTGCTCCTCCTCGGTGGCGCCTGCCTCGCCGTCGAGCACGACCAGGTCGGCGGCCTCGACCTGGGCGCAGGCGACCTCGCCGACACCCCGGTCGTCGCCGGGGTTGGTGTGCAGGTCCCGCTCGCGCAGCAGGTCGTCGCTGAGCAGGTCGCGCGCCACGTCCCGGGTGCCCACCGCGGCCAGGACCGCCGCGAGCCTCAGGTGCCGGGCCAGCCGGGAGTCGGTGCCGAGCACGTGGGCCAGCTGACCGGCCTCGGTGCCGATCGGCAGTCCGGAGACGATGCTGCTCCAGCGTCCGTCGCGAGCGAGTCGCTCGAGCGTCGGCAGGATGTCCTCGCGCAACGCGCAGCTCACGCAGGCGTGCTCCAGCTGCACCTGCTCGCGCTCCAGCACGCCGGTGGCGTCGCTGACGGTGCGGGTGAGCACCTGGGAGTGCGGGTCGATGACGTGGCGCACCGCGACGGCGGTGGGCAGGTCCCAGGACAGGCTGAGCATGGTCGCGTCCATGGCGACCGGGTCGACCCCGGTCACGACGAGCAGCGGCGTCCTCATGCGCGGTTCCCGTAGCGACGCTGGAACTTCTCGACCCGACCCTCGCTGTCGAGCGTGCGGGCGGTGCCCGTCCAGAAGGGGTGGCTGTCGCTGGAGACGTCGACGTCGACGACCGGGTAGGCGACCCCGTCCACGACGGTCTCCTCCCCGCCGCGGCGCGAGGTCAGGGTCGACCGGGTCAGGAACAGCCGCCCGGTGCTCCGGTCGCGGAAGGCCACGGGGCCGTACTCGGGGTGGATGTCCTTCTTCACTCGTCCTCCTGCGGCAAGGGGTCAATGCTAATGAGAATCGTTCTCATTCCCAACTATGGCACAGTGGTCCCGTGCGGGTCGACCCGGCCCGCACGCACCGACACGCAAGGAGCAACTGGATGAACCGCAAGGACCTGGTCGAGACCATCGCGCGCGAGGCCGACCTGAGCACGGCGCAGGCCGATGCAGCGCTGAAGGCGCTCGTCGACGGCGTCGTCGCCGCCGTCGCCGGTGGGGACAAGGTCGCCATCGCCGGCTTCGGGACCTTCGAGTCGCGCCAGCGCTCGGCCCGCACCGGCCGCAACCCCCAGACCGGCGAGACGATGGAGATCGCCGCCTCCGTGGCGCCGGCCTTCAAGCCCGCCGCCGGCTTCAAGCAGGCGGTCGCTGGCGCCTGAGGCGTCCCGGCCCTGTGCGGCGTCCCGCTCTTCCGGGACGCCGCACTACGCCCGCACCGCCGCCCCTACGATCGCCCCGCGCGCCACCCGGGCGCGCACGGACAGAGGTGGTCGTGGTGGCGGGACGGTTCGAGGGCAAGCGGGCACTGGTGACGGGTGCGTCCGGCGGGGTCGGGCGCTCGACCGTCGAGCTGCTCGAGGAGGAGGGCGCCCGCGTCGTCGGGCTCGACCTGACGGAGGCCGAGGGCGTCCTGGCCTGCGACGTGAGCGACGAGGCCTCGGTGCGCGCCGCCGTCGCCGAGGCCGTACGCCGCCTGGAGGGCCTCGACGTGGTCGTGAACGTGGCCGGGATCGACCGGTTCCGCCGCTTCGAGGACCTCGACGTGGCCACGTGGCAGCAGCACCTCGGCGTCAACCTCACCGGTCCGATGCTCGTCACCCACGCGGCACTGCCGGCCCTGCGCGAGTCGCGCGGCAACGTCGTGACCATCGCCTCGATCGCCGGGCTCCGCGCGCAGCCCTACCAAGCGGCGTACTGCGCCTCCAAGGCCGGCGTCGTCATGCTCATGAAGTCCCTGGCCCTCGAGCTGGCCGCCGACGGCATCCGGGTCAACACCATCTGCCCCGGCGGCGTGCAGACCGACCTGCCGACCAACGCCGCGGCCGAGCACCCCGACACCGACCTGGACTGGGGCCTGCTCATGGAGACCGCGGGCGCGCGCTACGGGTTCATGCCGCCGCGCGACATCGCCGACGCGGTCGCCTACCTCGCCTCCGACGCCGCCGCCTCGGTCACGGGCGCGGTCCTCTCGGTCGACCGCGGCACCGCCTGCTGACCCGAGCGGGGACACGGACCCGCCGGGGGTCTCCCGGGACGGGCGAGGGCCGTGCTCGTCGACGGCGGGGCAGCCGGGCTCAGCGGCGCGGGCCGACCCCGGTCAGGTCGACGGTGGTCGAGATCGCCGGGTGGTCGGAGTGCACCTCGACGACCCGGTGGTCCACCACCTCGCTGCCCGGCGGGTGGAAGAGGTACATCACCTCCGCCCGGGAGTAGCCGTGCCCGATCCGCCCCATCGCTGCGGCCGCGGTCCACTTGCCCTGGTGGGGGTGGGAGTTCATGTCGCCGCCGAGCAGCACCGGCCCGTGCTTGGACAGCCGCTGCACGACGTCGACGACGCGCGCCATGCCCTGCTTCCAGCGACGCTTGCGCGACGGCTTGTCCTTGCCCGGCTGCTCCGGGTAGACGACGGGGTTGGTGGGCATGTGCAGCGAGACCACGGACACCACGGCCCGGCTGGTCGTGCGCCCCAGGACCGCCCAGGTCACGTAGCGGTCCCAGACGAACGCCTCGCCCGCCCGGTAGCCGCGGTCGTCGTCGACGACCTTCACCCGTCCGGCGTCGAGGAGCTCCCACCGCTTCGGCCGCCACATCACGACGTTGTTCATCGACTGGCTGCCGCCGCGGGTCGTGTCGCGCACCGGGTCGCGGTACGCCCGGTAGGGGCCCGCGTGCTGCTCCAGCCAGGCCAGGTCCCGGGACCCGACCTCGTTGAGCAGCACGAAGTCCTGCCGGTCCGAGGTCAGGTCGGCGAGCGAGAGCCGGACCTTCCGCTTGCTCGTGCGGTTGGGGATGTTGGCCACCGAGACCCGCACCCGCCCGTCGTGCTTGCGCCCGACCCGGGCGTCCACCTGACCCATGCGACCCAGCTCCAGGCCGGACCCGGCGCGGCCCTGCTCGGCCGGCTCGCTCGCCGCGACCGGAGCGACGTCGACGGTGTTCGTCGGCGCCGGACCGGCCTGCGACAGCAGCAGGGCCGTCACCAGGGCGCCGGTCAGCAGACCGGTGGACGGTCGGGAGGGCCGGCGTCGGGACCGCGCGTTCTCGAGCACCCGACGACGGTACGCCGCGCGCCGCTGCCGTGGGAGTGGAGCGGTCGGGATGGCCCGGGTGGGGGCCGCTCCCCGTCCGGACGGACGACCCCGTTCGTCGAAGCGCAGACCGAAAGGCTCTGGGAGCTCCCTTGGCGCCGGTCCTCAGGCTTAGTGACCTGCATGGCGGGGTGCTTCGGTCTGCGTTTCGACGAGCCCCGGACGCGGAACAGCCCCCGCCGTGACCGGCGGGGGCTGTCCGTGGTGCTCGTGGGCAGGGGCGGGGTCGAACCGCCGACCTATCACTTTTCAGGCGATCGCTCGTACCAACTGAGCTACCTGCCCGAGCGCCCGCCACCTTACCGCAGCCCCGAGGGGCGCCACGAATCGGTTCCCCCTCGACACGTGGCCCACCCGGAGGGTGCCGGGTAGTCAGTCCGGGTCCATTCCGGCCCATCCCCGGCGTACGCCGTCGAGCCGGCCGCACACTGCGCGCATGTCCCTCAGCGGCCCCCGAGACCTCTCCGACCGCGAGCTGCGCGCGCTCGCCTTCGTCGACGAGCGCGAGCTCGTGCGCGACCTGGTGGCCCTGACCGAGGTGCCGAGCGTCTCGGGCAGCGACGCGGAGTGCGACGTGCAGCACCGGTTGGCCAAGCAGCTGCGCACGATGGACCTCGACGTCGACCTGTGGCAGGTCGACCTCGAGGCGACGACCTCGCACCCGGACTTCCCCGGCTGGGAGGCCCCACGCCGGGAGGCGTGGGGCCTGGTGGCGACCGCGCCCGGCTCCGAGGGGGAGGTCGGGCCCCCGGCGCTGGTCCTGCAGGGTCACGTCGACGTCGTCCCGCCCGGTGACCTCGCACAGTGGGAGGGCGACCCCTTCACCGCCCGCGTCAGCGGCGGCCGGGTCCACGGCCGCGGCACCTGCGACATGAAGGCCGGCGTCGTGGCCAACCTGGCTGCCGCCCGCGCGGTGCTGGCCGCCGGCCTCGACCTGCCGCGCACCTTCGGCCTTCACCTCGTGGTCGGCGAGGAGGACGGCGGCCTCGGGGCCTTCGCGACCCTCCAGCGCGGCCACCGGGCGGACGCCTGCCTCATCACCGAGCCCACCAGCGGCACGCTGACCACCGCCAACGCCGGCGCCCTGACCTTCGAGATCGCCGTGGCGGGCCAGGCCACCCACGGCAGCACGGCGTACGCCGGGGTCAGCGCCTTCGACCGCTACCTCCCGCTGCACGCGGCGCTCGCCGACCTCCAGGCCCGCCGCAACGAGCGGGTCGACCCGCTCATGGGGGAGTACCCCGTCGCCTACCCACTCTCCGTCGGCCGGGTCACCTGCGGCGACTGGGCCAGCAGCGTGCCGGACCGGCTGGTCGCCGAGGGCCGGCTCGGGGTCGCCCTCGACGAGGACCCGGCCGCCGCCCGCGCCGAGCTGGAGGAGGCCGTCGCCGAAGCAGCCGCCACCGACCCATGGCTGCGCGAGCACCCACCGGTCGTCACGTGGCCGGGCGGTCAGTTCGCCAGCGGGCGGTACGACGGGGCCCACGGCCGCGCCCTGGCCCACCTCGTCTCCGCGGCCCACGCGGACGTGGTCGCAGGTCCGCCGCCGCGGGAGCGCGGCGCGCCGTACGGCAGCGACCTGCGGCTCTACTCCGCCGCCGGCATCCCCACGCTCCACTACGGCCCCGGCGACGTCCGGCTCGCCCACGGGCCCAGGGAGTCCGTCGAGGTCGCCGAGCTGGTCCGGGTCACCGAGACCCTCGTGCTGAGCCTGGTGCGCGCCTGCTCCTGACCGCGGAGCGGTCAGCTCCGCACCGCCGACGGCTGGAGGGTCCAGAACTGACGCTTCGGCCGCTCAGGCGCGCGGGGGAGCGGTGCTGCCGCGGACGACGAGCGAGGTGGGGAGCACGGTCCGGACCGGGTCGGCGGGTGATCCTCCGGCAGCGTCGCGGCGCATGACGTCGAGCAGGGCCGCCACGGCCAGCCGTCCCTTCTCGGTCACCGGCTGGCTGACGGTGGTCAGCGCGGGCTGCACGGCGGTGGCGATCGAGGAGTCGTCGAAGCCCACCACCGACACGTCGTCGGGCACCTTGAGGCCGAGGGACTCCGCGGCCCGCATCGCCTGCGCGGCGTAGCCGTCGGAGAAGCACAGCAGCGCCGTCGGTCGCTCGGCGGCGGGTCGGTCGAGCAGCCGCCGGGCCGCGTCGTACGCCGCCTCGACCGGCCGGAACGCCGCCAGCTCCTCCAGCGGCTCGATGCCGGCCGCGCCGAGCGCCGAGCGCCAGCCCCGGTCGCGCTCGGCGGCGGGCGGGTTCCACGGGGCGTCGGGCGGGGTGGCCTCGGGCGCCTCCTCGGTCACCGGGTGCAGGTTGAGCAGCCCGACCCGGCGGTGGCCGAGGTCCACGACGTGCTGGGCGGCCGCGCGGGCGCCGGCCCGGTCGTCGACGTTGATCGCCGGAGCGCCGGGCAGCGCCTCCTGGTCGACGGTCACCAGCGGCAGGTCGCGGCGGCGCAGCCAGGCCAGGTCGGTGGAGTCGGGCTCGCAGACGTAGACCAGTGCCCCGTCCATCGGCACGTCGCGCGCGGGCACGGTCTCCCCACCGACGCCCGCGGTGATAAGGGTGAGGGCCAGCCCGTGGTCGGACAGCGCGTCGGCGACCGCCACCAGGAACTCGGTCGCCACCGGGTCGGCCGCCTGCTCGCTCATCCGGCCGGTCAGCAGCAGCCCCACGGTGCCGGTGCGGCCGCGGGCCAGCGCCCGCGCGGCCGGGTCGGGACCGACGTACCCCAGCTCCTCGGCGACCGCGAGGATCCGCGCGCGCAGGTCGGCGGAGAGCTTCTCGGGCCGCGAGAAGGCGTTGGACACCGTCATCCGGCTCACCCCGACCTCGTCGGCGATCGACTGGAGCGTGACCTTCGGCATCGCCGGGCTCCTCTGGTCGACGGTGGGTGGGCTGTCCCGATCATGCCCGAGGAGCTCACCGCGCGCGGGCCGACCCCGCCTGCCAGGTAGAGTTCGCCAGCACTGGCCCCCATCGTCTAGCGGCCCAGGACCCCGCCCTTTCACGGCGGTAGCACGGGTTCGAATCCCGTTGGGGGTGCTCTGCTCTCTTCTCGCTCTCGTCTCCGCGCAGGACCATGGTCCCTCCTCGAGAGCCCTGTGCGGGGACCATGGTCCCCCCACGACGGTGACCGGCGGCCCTGTCCGCCGAGGCGCGGGCGCTGGAGTCTGGTGGTGACCCAGCAACCACATCACCACAAGGAGGAGAGGACGATGAGCGTCATTCACCGCCACCACGACATCACCGCCGAGGGCGTGGCCACCTCGGAGACCGAGGAGGTCCGCAGCGTCGGGCTCGCCCGCGCCCTCGCGACGCTCCGCATCGCCTTCGGCCTGACCTTCCTGTGGGCCTTCCTCGACAAGACCTTCGCCCTGGGCTTCGGCACCGGCGCGCAGTTCGCCGAGGACGGCTCCCGCGCCGGCATCGACGTCATGGCCCAGGACGCCGCCTGGCTCAACGGCGGCAGCCCCACCGAGGGGTTCCTGACCTTCGGCGTCCCGGTCGACAACCCCTTCCACGGGTTCTTCACCTCCCTCGCCGGCCAGGCCTGGGTCGACTGGCTCTTCATGGCCGGCCTGCTGGGCATCGGCGTGACCCTCCTGCTGGGGGTCGGGATGCGGATCGGTACGGCGGCTGGCGCCCTCATGTACGCCTTCATGTACGCCGCGGTGCTGCCGCTGGAGAACAACCCGGTCGTCGACGACCACCTGGTCGGTGTGATCGTCATGGCCGTGCTCGGCCTCAGTGCGGCCGGCAGCACGTGGGGGCTGGGTCGCTGGTGGAAGCGCACCGGGATCGTGCAGAAGTTCCCGGTCCTGCGCTGACCACCACGCCCTCACCGGACCCGACGCCACCCAGGCGTCGGGTCCTCTGACGTCAGCGCTCGGCCTCGGCCCGGACGGAGGAGGGCCGCTGCCACCGCAGTCCGGTCGCCGCGGCGGCCCGTCGGTAGGCGTCCAGCGCCAGCGCGGACTGGTCGACCTGCTCGAGGTGGGCGCCCAGGTCGAACCACAGCTGCGCGGCCTGCCGGTCCGCCCCGACCGCGCTGAGCCGCATCACGGCCTGCTGGAACCCGGTCCGTGCGGCAGCCACGTGCCCGCGCGCCAGCGCGACCTCGCCGAGCTGCAGGTGCGCCTCGGCGGCGAGCAGGGGGGCCTCCTCCCCGACCTGCTGCAGCACGTCCCCCACGAGCTGCTCGGACTCCTCGGTGCGTCCGAGCAGCAGCTCCGCGCGCGCCTGCCCGAGCCGGTTGGCGGCCACGTCGAGCACGCCGGCGTCGGTCTCGAGCAGCGCGGCCTCCGCTGTCCTGAGCTGCGCCAGCGCCTCCTGCGGCGCAGGTGGCTCCAGCCGCAGCTGGAGCAGGCCGAGCTGGGTGCGGAGCCGGGCCAGGTTGCGTCCGCCGGGACCCTCCTCGAGCAGCCGCAGCGCCCGCTGCGCCAGCGGCAGCGCCTGCGCGGGCCGGCCCCGCAGGGACTCGATGATCGAGGCGTTCCAGTACGCCGAGGCGCGGGCCCGCGGGGAGTCCAGCCGCTCCGCGAGCTCCACGGCGCGTCGGCAGGTGCGCGCCGCGTGGACGACGTCGCCCCGCTCGGCGTGCGCAGCCGCCACGGTGACGGTGAGCGCCACGGCCTCGTCGCTGCCCCCGAGCTCCAGGTCGGCCAGGACGTCGGCGGCACGCTCGCCGACCTCCACGGCCCGGGCGAGGTCGCCGGACTCGCGGTAGCACCGGCTCAGCGCGGTCATCACCTCCAGCCACCGCAGGTCGCCGGCGCCGGAGGACACGAGGTCCTCGAGCAGCAGGATCGCGCCGTCCAGGTCGCCGGTCACCTCGCGCAGCCGAGCCCGCAGCCACGTCGCCTCCCGACGTACGTCGACGAGCGCGTCGTCCGGGAGGGCGGCGAGCTCCTCGTCGACCCCGACGAGCTGCTCGGCGGCCCGCACCGGCTCACCGGTCGTGAGGCTCAGCTCGACCCAGGAGAGCAAGGTGCGCAGCTCGAGCTCCTGCTCACGGGTGACGCCCGCCAGCAGCTGCTCGACGCTGGTGCCGAGCCGGCTGGCGAGCGCCGCCAGGAGAGCCGGGTCGGGGCGGCGCTGGCCGGCCTCGATCCGGGAGACGTACGCCGTGGACATCTCCGTCCCGGCCGCCTCGGCCTGGGTGAGACCGGCGCGCAGCCGGGCCGCGCGCACGCGCGGGCCGAGGACGGCGGGGTCCACGGTGCGGCTGGCGGCGAGCAGGTCGGGTTCCACCTCTCGATGATGGCGCACGCGCGGGAGCTGAGGCGGTCCCGGACCCTCGCGGGCCGCCCCCGGACGGGGTGGTGGCGCGCGAATTGGGAGCCGTGGTGGCCATGGGTTAGAGTTCCGACGCTTCCTCGGTGCGAGCCGCAGGAGCGCAGCACCGCTTCATCTTGCAGCATCACGAGGCCCCGTAGCGCAGTTGGTTAGCGCGCCGCCCTGTCACGGCGGAGGCCGCGGGTTCGAGTCCCGTCGGGGTCGCCACACAGGCGAGAGCCCCGGACCACCAGGTCCGGGGCTCTCGTGCTTCCCGGGCCCGCTCGCCGCCGGCCGGCCGCCCGCCGGGCTGGCACCATGGACCCGTGCCGATCGAGATGGACCGCGACCGCTTCGAGGCGCTCGTCGACGAGGCCCTCGACGCCATCCCCGACGAGCTCGCCTCGCTGGTGCACAACCTGGTGGTCCTGGTGGAGGACGAGCCGCCCGAGCACGAGCCCGCCGACCTGCTCGGTCTCTACGACGGGGTCGCACTCACCCACCGCGACTCGTTCTCCCCGATGATCCTGCCCGACCGGGTCTTCGTCTTCCGCAACCCGTTGCTGGACATGTGCAGCAGCGAGGAGGAGCTGGTGCGCGAGGTCGGGATCACCGTCGTGCACGAGATCGCGCACCACTTCGGCATCAGCGACGCCCGGCTGCACGACCTCGGTTACGCCTGACCCGGGCCGTGCCCGGCCGTCAGGCGAGACCCGCGCCCGCCACGAACCCCACCGCGCACGCGCCCAGCGCGAGCCCCAGCGTCGTGGCGACGTAGACCGACCCGGCCCGCCGTCCCAGGCCGTGGGTCTGGACGGCGAGGGTCGACCAGGTGGTGAGCGCGCCGGCGAACCCGGTGCCGAGCAGGGCGAGCAGGTGCCCGCCGAGCACGAGCCCCGACAGCACCCCCAGCAGGAGGGAGCCCGCGGTGTTGGCGACCAGCGTCCCGACCGGCCGACCGGGGGCGTCCAGGCGGCGCCACAGCCAGTACCGCAGCGGCGCCCCCGCCGCCGCGCCGAGCGCCACGAGCCCGGCCGTCGCGAGCGTGCTCACCGCGACCTCCTCGCACGCGGTCCCGACGTCAGGGCCGCGGCCAGGGAGACGGCCAACAGGCAGGCGGCGAGCGTGCCCACGACGTACGCCGCGGCCAGCCCCGGGTGGCCGTCGGCGACCAGGGTCCGCGCCTCCTCGGCGTACGCCGACAAGGTGGTGAACCCGCCGAGCAGGCCCGGCCCCAGCGCGACCAGCAGCAGGGCGCGGTCGCGCACCGCCGGCAGGGCCGGGAGCAGGGCGAGGGCGAAGCAGCCCGCGACGTTGATCGCCAGGGTCGCCCACGGGAAGACCTGGTCGTCGGGGGCGAGACCGGACAGCGACCAGCGGGCCAGGGCCCCGACGGCGCCGCCGACCGCGACGGCCAGCAGCTCTCGACGCACCCGTGGAGGCTAGCGTTCGATGGTCGGCGGAGGTCAGCCCAGGCGCTGCAGGGGCACGGCGGCGAGGTCGGCGCGCGGGGCGGGGACCGAAGGCTCGCCGCGGGACTGGCGGACCAGCTCCTGGAGGTACCACTCCTGGAAGGCGCGCTGCTCGGGGCTGCGGGCCAGCGACAGCAAGCGCTGCTGGCGGCAGAACTCGTCGGCCAGGTCGAGCAGGGAGATGAAGCGCTCGATCGTGCGGCTGGCAGCAGGGGAGACGACGACGTCGAGGTCGACCCGGTCCGCGCCGTCGGCCTGGGCCCGGAGGACCGGGGTGTCGTCGGTGCCCGCGCGCAGCTGGCGCTCAAGGTCGCCGAACAGGTCGGAGAGATCCTTGGCGAGGGGGTAGTCGGACTCGTGGGCCAGGGACAGCAGGCGCACCTCGCGGCGCAGCTCGCGGAAGTGCCGGCCGAACTCCAGGAACGCCTCGACCGAGACGTCACGGACCACGGCGGTCACCGCGTCCGCGGGGACCTCGTCGGGCTCGGCGGCCACGCCGGTGATCAGGCCCGGGGTCACCGTGTCCGAGAAGGTACGGGCGGGGGCGAACCACACGGTCTTGCCGTCGGCCTCGATCTCGGCGCCCCAGGCGTCCGAGCAGCGCCCGACGATCGCCAGGCCACGGCCGAAGGTGAGCAGGACGTCGTCGTCCTCCTCCTCGGCGCTCGGCAGCACCGGACGTTCGGACGAGCCGTCGCGCACCTCGACCCGCGGGTGCTCCCGGGTGCCGCGCACCCGGACCTGGATGGGGGCCTCGCCGTGCAGCAACGCGTTGGTCACCAACTCCGAGACCGCCAGCTCGGCGCACTCCACCAGCTCGGGCCGCTCGATGTCGCGGCACGTGTCGACCACCCACCGGCGCGCGTCCTGCACGCTGCGGGGACCTGCTCCGAGCGAGAGCGCTGGTCGGTTGAGCGGCACGTGCGTGACTTCCCGTGGTCGGCTGGTGGGGAGAACGGGGGTGCCGTCCTGGCTGGGCGGATTCCCCCGCAGGCCCGGCGACAAACCGGGTCGTTGAATATTTTCCTGCCCCACCCTGCCGGGTGAGCGTCGGTCTTGACCAGAGGCGTGCCGCCGATCGACCACCAGTGTCAAGCCCTGCACGGGGTATCGGCTCGCCAGGCGGTCGACCTGAGCCCTGGTCTCCGCGCTCGCTCGCGACGCCGCACCGCCCGGGCCCCCTGGCTGGGTCACCGGGTCCGAGTGTGAGGCAGGAGACGCCCGTACGGGTTGGTTGAGGGGGGTGGCGGGGAGCCACACTGGTGAGTGGTCCGCTGGCGCCAGAAACGGGGTACCCGGACCGGGCCGCGACACCCGTGGCCGGACACAGCCGAGAGACGTAGGCAGGGAGAGCCATGACCAAGGGGACCGAGACCGCCGTGCAGGGCGTGACCGAGGAGGGCGCGGGCAAGCACCGGGTCGTCGTCATCGGGTCCGGCTTCGGCGGTTTGTTCGGCGCCAAGGCGCTGCGTCGCTCGGCGGTCGACGTGACGATGATCGCCAAGACGACCCACCACCTCTTCCAGCCGCTGCTCTACCAGGTGGCGACCGGCATCCTGTCCGAGGGCGAGATCGCCCCGCCGACGCGCGAGATCCTCAGCCGGCAGAAGAACGCCCAGGTCCTGCTCGGCGAGGTCACCGAGATCGACCTCGAGCGGCGGCTCGTGGTCTCCCAGGTGCTCGGGCGCGAGACGGTGACGCCGTACGACTCCCTCCTGGTCGCCGCCGGTGCCACCCAGTCCTACTTCGGCAACGACCAGTTCGCCGAGTTCGCCCCCGGCATGAAGACGATCGACGACGCCCTGGAGCTGCGTGGCCGCATCTTCGGCGCCTTCGAGATGGCCGAGCTCGGCGCGCTGCGCGGCGAGGACGTCGACCACCTCCTGACCTTCGTCGTCGTCGGCGCCGGGCCGACCGGTGTCGAGATGGCCGGCCAGATCGCCGAGCTCGCCCACCGCACGCTGACCCGCGACTTCCGCGCGATCAGCAGCCGCCAGGCGCGGGTGATCCTGGCGGATGCCGCACCCCAGGTGCTGCCGCCCTTCGGCAAGAAGCTGGGCCAGACGACCAAGAAGGAGCTGGAGAAGCTCGGCGTCGAGGTCATGCTCGGCGCGATGGTCACCGACGTCGACGAGCGCGGCCTGGTCGTCAAGCACAAGGACGGCAGCGAGGAGCGGATCGACGCCGTCACCAAGATCTGGGCCGCCGGCGTCGCGGGCAGCCCGCTCGCGCGCACCCTGTCGGAGCAGACGGGCGCGCCGCTGGACCGCGCCGGGCGGATCGGGGTCAACCCCGACCTCACGCTGCCCGGCCACCCCGAGGTCTTCGTGGTCGGCGACATGATCGCCCTCGACAACCTGCCCGGCGTCGCGCAGGTCGCCATCCAGGGCGCGAAGTACGCCGCCAAGGAGATCGACGGCCGGCTCAAGGGCAAGCCCGCCCAGAAGCCGTTCAAGTACTTCGACAAGGGCTCGATGGCCACCATCAGCCGCTTCCGTGCCGTCGCCATGGTCGGCAGGATCCGGATCACCGGCTTCGTCGCCTGGCTGATGTGGCTGGCGGTCCACCTCGTCTACATCACCGGTTTCAAGAACCGCGTGACCGCGGTCCTGCACTGGCTGGTCTCGTTCCTGGGTCGCGGCCGCGCCGAGCGCACCGCCACCGAGCAGCAGATCTTCGGCCGCTCCGCCCTCGCCCGCCTCGAGCGCGGCGTGCAGGACCTCGTCTCCGACCCGGGGGAGTACGCCGACAAGCGGCTCGCCGACGAGCAGGCCCGCCGGGTCGCGCTGGAGGAGCAGGCCCTCGAGGAGGTCCGGCTCACCGACGCCGGCGAGCGCGGGGTCCGCGTCTGACCCGCTCCCGCTGGTGGAGGTGCGAGGCGCGCCAGCGCCGAGCCACGAGACTCCGGCCGTGACGAGCGGGTGTCGTGGCTCGCTGCGCTCGCGCCTCGACCGGCGGAGGGGGGCTGCACCTCGACCTGCGGGGGGCGACCCGGCTACTCGAAGTAGCGCGGCGGAGCCTTCTCCGGGTCCTGCCTGGCGATCGCCTCCCGCGCCCAGCGCGGCAGCACGAAGAGGCCCTCGGCCTCGACGGTGACGCCCTCGGGGCCGATGAGGTGCCCTCGGGCCCAGGTCTTGTAGGACTCCGCGCGCTCGATCCACGCTTCTCCGCGCAGCTCGCCCAGCGGGGTCCCGCGCTTGTAGGTGAGGGTCAGGGTGGCGGTCATGCCCGGCTTGCCGCCGGCTCCCGCGGACTCGCCGAGCAGCTGGTCGAGGACCAGGGCGGACACACCACCGTGGACCAGGCCCGGAGGCCCCTCGTAGACAGCGCCCAGGTGGAAGTCCGACCACACGCGACCGTCGCGGTCGGGGTGGTGCTCGATCCTCAGCGGCGGCGCGACCGCGTTGCGCAGCCCGACGACCGTGTTGCCCCAGGGGCGGCCGCGGCCCTCGGCGGAGAACCGGACGCCGTACGCGCCCTCGAGCTGCTTGGCGCGCAGCCGGGCCGTGAGCGCCTCGACCTCGGCCTGGACGGCGAGCACCTCCTCGTCCGCGACGAGGGTGCGCAGGCCGGCGTCGACCAGCTCGCGGATGGACTGGGTGAAGGGTCCGTAGAGGTCGCGCTGGCGCTCGACCTCCTCCTCGGGCAGGTCGTCACGCACGTAGCCGGGCATGGCCGGACTCTAGAACACGTTCTCGCTCTGGGCTGGTGGTCGGGCCGAGGGTGGGTGCTCAGAGGTCGGGGCGGTAGTACCGCAGCGCCTCCACCAGCCGGCGCAGGTCGACCATCGCGGGGGTGATCTCGAACGGGGCCAGCCCCCGGCGGTGCACGAGGAGCCTGGAGCCGCGGCGGCCGGGTGACCCGACGACCTCGAGCCGGGTGTGCGCGCCGGTCACCTCGAAGACGAAGCGTCCCGCCTGCGAGCGCACCTCGAGTACGCCCCCGTGCAGCCCGACCCGGGTGGGCACCGACCCCGCGCGGATCGCCCACACGACGCCCGTGGCCAGGGCCAGGATCGCGGCCAGGCCGATGTCGGTCTCGTACCGGCTGTCGTAGGCGCGCCAGGCGGCGATGCCGGTGGCCACCAGGCCCACCAGCAGCAGCACCGAGGTCACGCGCCGGGCCAGGGTGCGGGGCCGGAAGTCGATGCTCGGCGGCAGGACGTCGGGCTGCGGGGGAGCGGCGGCCTCGCGCTGCGCGCGGAGCTCGTCGTACGCCGAGCGGGCGGGCGCGGCCTCGGTCGCCGGACCCTCAGGCGCGGCAGTCTCCGGTGCGACGGGCTGCTCGGTCGGGGCCGGGGCGGCTGCGGCCGTTCCGCTCGCTACCCGCTCCTCCGGCGTGCCGCGCACCGAGCGGTCCAGGGTGGTGCGCGCCGCCTCGACGTACGACCCCAGCGAGGGTCGCGGCCGACGCAGTGCGCGCCGCGGCGACTCGGGGGTGGTCGGTGCGACCGGCGGTGCTGCTGCCGGTGGGGTCGCCGTGGGCGTGGCGGGTGTGGTGGTGCCGCGCGCCTCCGGGGGTGCCGGGGCGGGCGCGGCACCGGGGTTGGCGGCACCGGGGTTGGCGGCACCGGGGTTGGCGGCACCGGGGTTGAAGGCGGCGAACACCGCAGCCGCGGCGTCCTGCTCTCCGCGTGCGGCGGCGCTCGGCCGCGGGGGCGGCGCGGGCGGCGAGGGCGGCGCGGATGGGGAGGGCGGCGCGGGCGGCGAGGGCGGCGCGGACGGCGAGGGCGGCGCGGACGGCGAGGGCGGCGCGGGCGACGCTGCGGTCCGTGGGTCCGCGTCGGGACCGCTTGCGGCCGCGGGCTCGTCGCCGGCGTCCGACGGGCCGGCGACCGGCACCTCGGCGGGGTGCGGCGGGACTGACGGGGCGGGAGCGACGTACGGCGTCGGCCGCGCTGCGGGCCACGGGGGCTCGTCGTGCCCCTGGTGGGGCTCGGTCGAGGGCGCTCCACGCTCGGGTGCGGGAGGCGCGGGTCCGACGGTCGCGTGGGTCGTCACCTCGTGCGGGGTCGCTCCGCCGTCGATCGCTCCGTGCTCGACCGCTCCGGGGGCGTCGTCCGCCACCTCGTCGGCCACCCCGTTGCCGACCGCCACCTCGTCGGCAGGTCGGTCGTCGGCAGGCTCCTCGCCGGCCGGGTCCGGCTCGAGCCCGGCCCGCCGGAACCGGGCGAGCCGCGACCGCTTCTCCACCGGGGCCTCGGCCTGGCGGCGTACCGACGCGATGACCACCGGCTCGAACTCGTCCAGCCCCACCGGCTCCCGGTGGGCCGGCGGCTCCGGGCTGGCCGCGGGACTCGGTGCGGGGTCCGCGGGCACCTGGGGCTCGTCGTCCTTACTCGCCGCGCCGTCCTCGGGGGACTCGGCCGCGGCCGCGTCCGGCGCCGCGACGCCCAGCGCGTCGGCCGCTGTCTCCGCCTCCGGGTGCTCGGTGCCGTCCGCCGCCGCGGGCGGGTTCCCCTCCTCGGCGGCCGCCCCGGGGTCGGCCGGGTCCGCGCCGGCCAGTCCGGTCCGCGGCACGCCGTACGTGCGCGGCCGCGGCGCCTCGCCGGTGCTCTCCTGGCGGTGCGAGAGCCACCGGTCGAAGAGGTCGCTGCCGCCCTCGTCGCGCTCGCTCTCCTCGGCCATGGGCCCAGGTTAAGGGCGTGAGGGCCCTGTGTGCTGGGCTCCGGGCGACTCCGGGCGGGCTACTCCGGGCGGGCGGCCGGACCCGCGAGCCGACCCTGCGGCACCCGGGCTGGAGGTCCTCTCCGGCACCAGGTGCCGGAGAGGACCTCCACCTGTGACGACCGGGGTGCTGACCAGGCCTCCGAGGCGGGGCGAGGTGCGGGTCGCGGTGCGGGTCGAGGTGCGAGTCGCGGTGGGGAGCCGCGCCCGGGCGCGCCCTCAGGCCTCGACCCGCACCTCGACCCGGGCCAGCGCCGCCTGCAGCTCGGGCAGCACCTCCTCGAGCGTCGCGCCCGAGCGCAGCACGACGACCGTGCTGCCACCGGCGGGCGTGCCGGGCCGGCCGACGCCGGGTGGGGCCTGGTCGGGTGGGACCTGGTCGGCGCCTCCCGACCGGCCGGTCGCCGCGACCGAGGCCAGCACCAGCCCGAGCGCCCGGTCGAGCTCACGCCGCGCCCCGTCGTCGTCGACGGCCCCGCGCAGCCAGCGCCGCAGCACGTGGTTGTGCGCGGTGACGATCGAGCCCGCGACCACCTCGGCGCGCAGGTCGTCGCCGGGCTCCTCGCCGGTCCAGCCGCGCAGGGCGTCGCGGAAGCGTCGGCGGTAGCCCGCGGTCGAGCTGACCTCGCGGTCGCGCAGCGTCGGGACGGAGGCGGTCAGCCGGTAGCGGGCCCGGGCGAGGTCGCCCTCGGCGAGGTAGTGCTCCAGGACGATCCGCGCGGCCTCGGTCGCGCCGAGCGGTGCGGCGCCCGGGTCGTCGCCGAGGGTGTCGAGCCGGGCGGCGACCCGGGCCGCGAGCGCCTCGTGGTCGGGGAAGATCACGTCCTCCTTGGACCCGAAGACCCGGAAGAACGTCGTGCGCCCCACCCCGGCCTCGGCGGCGATCTGGTCCACCGTCGTGGCGGCGTACCCCTGCTGCTCGAAGAGCGCGTACGCCGCCTCGCGCAGCCGCGTCGCGGTGTCGGTCGCGGTGGTGCCGGTGCTGCCCGCTGCGGTGGTCGGCATGCGCCCTCCGGAGGTGGTGAGGCCGAGGTGGGGACCAGGGTTGGTGGGACCGAGTTCCGAGCGTACGGTACTGAGTACCGCTCTCGATCGACCCCCGCCGGAGGACCCCGTGCCCGACACCCACACCAGCCCGCTGTTCGCCCTGTCCGAGGAGCACCAGGCCATCCGGTCCGCCGTGCGGGAGCTGTGTGACGCCAAGGTCGCGCCGTACGCCGCCCTCGTCGATGAGGAGGCCCGGTACCCGCACGAGGCCGCCGCCGCGCTGCTCGCGGCGGACTTCCACGCCCCGCACGTGCCGGAGGAGTACGGCGGTGCCGGCGCCGACGCGCTCGCCACCGTGCTGGTCATCGAGGAGGTCGCCCGCGCCTGCGTGTCCTCCTCCCTCATCCCGGCGGTCAACAAGCTCGGCTCGCTCCCGGTCCAGCTGGCCGGCTCCGAGGAGCTCAAGAAGCACTACCTCGGTGCCCTGGCGCGCGGCGAGGGCGGCTTCTCCTACTGCCTCTCCGAGCCCGAGGCCGGCTCGGACGCTGCGGCGATGCGCACCCGCGCGGTCCGCGACGGCGAGGACTGGGTGCTGAACGGCACCAAGCGCTGGATCAGCAACGCGGGGGAGTCGGAGTTCTACACCGTCCTCGCCGTGACCGACCCCGACAAGCGCACCCGCGGCATCTCCGCCTTCGTGGTCGAGAAGTCCGACCCCGGCGTCTCCTTCGGCGCCCCGGAGAAGAAGCTCGGCATCAAGGGCAGCCCGACCCGCGAGGTCTACCTCGACGACGTCCGCATCCCCGCCGACCGGATGATCGGCGAGGAGGGCACGGGCTTCGAGCTGGCCATGCGCACCCTCGACCACACCCGCGTCACCATCGCCGCCCAGGCCGTCGGTGTCGCGCAGGGCGCGCTCGACTACGCGCTGGAGTACGCGAAGGAGCGCCAGCAGTTCGGGAAGTCGATCAGCGACTTCCAGGGCCTGCAGTTCCTGCTCGCCGACATGGGCATGAAGGTCGAGGCCGCCCGCCAGATGACGTACGTCGCTGCCGGCCGCTCCGAGCGCGGCGACGCCGACCTGACCTTCTTTGGGGCGGCCGCGAAGTGCTTCGCCTCCGACGTGGCCATGCAGGTGACCGTCGACGCCGTCCAGGTGCTCGGCGGGTACGGGTACACCAAGGACTACCCGGTCGAGCGGATGATGCGCGACGCCAAGATCACCCAGATCTACGAGGGCACCAACCAGGTCCAGCGGATCGTCATGGCCCGCCAGCTGCTGGCCGGCATCCAGTCCCAGGTCTGAGTCCGGCTTCGACGCCTGCGGGCGCAGAGCCCGCCTCCACCCAGCAGGTCCCGCGCGTGCGCGGGACCTGCTGCTGCGTCTGCTGCACCTCCGCTCACCCCGATCGGAATAACCCCCCAGGGGGTTGTGTTACGGTGGTCATCATGACCCCATGGGGGGATGCGTGAACACGACGGGAGGGAGAGGCGAGCATGCGAGAGGTGACCGTGGAGGACGCGGCCGGGCTGATTGATGGCGGCGCCGCCGCCATCGACGTGCGCGAGCCCGAGGAGTACGCCGCAGGGCACGTCCCCGGGGCCGTGAACATCCCCATGGGCCAGCTGCACCGTCGGCTCGGCGAGCTGGACCGCAGCCGCCGCCAGGTCGTCGTGTGCCGCTCGGGCAACCGCAGCGACGCCATGACCGACGTCCTGCTGGCGAACGGCTTCGAGGCCAGCAACATGCTCGGCGGCACCGTCGCCTGGGCCCGCGCCGGCCGCCCCATCGAGCATCCCGAGGTCGAGGAGCTGACCGTCCGGGTCATCGAGACCCCCTCGCTGGGCGACCGCAGCTACCTCGTCCACGACGGCCGGGTCGCCTTCGTCGTCGACCCGCAGCGCGACATCGACCGCGTCCTGGAGGTCCTCGAGGCCGACGGGGTCCGGCTGACCCACGTCTTCGAGACCCACATTCACAACGACTACGTCACCGGCGGCCTGGCCCTCGCCGAGGCCACCGGGGCGGCGTACCACGTCAACGCCGAGGACCCGGTCTCCTTCCACCGGGTCCCGGTCCGCGACGGCGACGTCGTGCCGGTCGGCGACCGCATGCGGGTGCGCGTCATCGCCACGCCCGGCCACACGTTCACCCACCTGTCCTACGCGCTCGAGGACCACGGAGCCCACCGTGCGGTCGGCGTGTTCACCGGCGGCTCGCTGCTGTACGGCGCCACCGGCCGCCCCGACCTGCTCGGCCCCGACCACACCGACGCGCTGGTCCGCCACCAGCACGCCTCCGCGCACCGGCTGGCCAGCGAGCTGCCCGACGAGGCCGAGGTCTTCCCGACCCACGGCTTCGGCTCGTTCTGCTCCGCGACCCAGTCCGACTCGACCTCCTCGACCATCGGCCAGGAGAAGCAGCAGAACCCGGTCCTCACCCAGGACGAGGAGACCTACGTCCGCGAGCTCCTCGCCGGGCTGGCCGCCTACCCGGCGTACTACGCCCACATGGCACCGGCCAACAGCGCCGGTCCGGGTGCCCCCGACCTGAGCCCGCCCGAGCACGCCGATGCCGCCGAGCTGCGCCGTCGGATCGAGGTCGGCGAGTGGGTCGTGGACCTGCGCAACCGCACTGCGTTCGCTGCCGGCCACGCGCCCGGCACCCTGAACTTCGGCCTCGACGGGGCCTTCTCCACCTACCTGGGCTGGATGATCGAGTGGGGCACCTCCGTGACCCTGCTGGGCGAGACCGCCGAGCAGGTCGCCGAGGCCCAGCGCGAGCTGGTCCGCATCGGCATCGAGCGCCCCGCGGCCCAGGCCACGGGCGGTCCCGAGGACTGGAGCGACCGCCCGCTGGGCCGGTTCGAGACCGCGACCTTCGCCGACCTGGCCGCCGTGCGCCACCACCGCGAGGTGGTCGTGCTCGACGTCCGTCGCGCCGACGAGCACGAGAAGACCTGGATCGAGGGTGCGGTCAACATCCCCATCCACGAGCTGCCCCGTCGCCTGGACGAGGTCCCGGCCGGCGAGGTGTGGGTGCACTGCGCCGGGGGCTACCGCGCCTCCATCGCCGCCTCGTTCATCGCCGCCGCCGGACGCGACCTGGTCGCCATCGACGACTCCTTCGACAACGCCGCCGACTCCGGCCTGCCCATGGTCGGGCCCGAGGCCTGATCCCGCCGTGCTGCTCGTCGCCATCGCCGCCGGCCTGCTGATCGGGCTGGCCCTGGGAGCCCTCGGGGGCGGAGGGTCGATCCTCGCCGTCCCCGTGCTGGTCTACCTGCTCGGCCAGTCGCCGACGCAGGCGACCACCGGCTCCCTCGTGGTGGTCGGCCTGACGTCCGTGGTCGGGGCGGTCGCCGCGCGCCGGGCCGGGCACGTCCGGCTCGGTCGCGGGGTGGTCTTCGGCCTGGTCGCCACCGGCGGCGCCGTCGTAGGCGCAGTGGCGGCGGCGGCGGTGCCGGCCGAGGTGCTGATGGCGCTCTTCGCACTGCTGATGCTGCTGGTCGGCGCGCTCATGGTGCGCCGGCTGCGCCGGCACCGCGAGAGCGGCCAGGGCTCGCGGCCGGGCCTGGACGACCCGATCGTCGGGTGGTCGCGCGAGGGCGGGCGCTTCGGCGCCTTCCGCTGCGACTGCCCGCGGGCGGCCAAGCTGCTGGTGACGGCCACCGTCGTGGGGCTGCTGACCGGCTTCCTCGGGGTGGGCGGCGGCTTCGTCGTCGTGCCCGCCCTGCTGCTGGCCTTCGACCTGCCCATGCCCGACGCCGTCGGCACCTCGCTCGTGGTCATCACGGTCACGAGCGCGGTCGCCCTGGCCGTCCGGGCGGGCTCCGGCACCGTCCCCGACTGGACGCCGGTGCTCGTCCTGACCGTGGTGGCTGCCGCGGGCGCCGTGCTGGGCGCCCGCGTCGGTCACCGCGCCGACGCCGTGCGCCTCCAGGCGGCCTTCGCCGTGCTGGTCCTCGTCGTGGCCATGTACACCGCCGTGCGAGCGGTCCCCGACCTGCTCGCCGCGGTCCCGACCTGGGTCGCCTGACCCGCCCTCGACCCCACCCACCCACGCCACCCACCCACCCGCACCACGACCCACAGGAGAGACCCATGTGCCGACCGACCACCTGCAAGAAGTGCAGCAAGACCACCTGGGCCGGCTGTGGCCAGCACGTCGCCTCCGTCAAGGCGATGGTCCCCGCCGACCAGTGGTGCCACGGCCACCAGGACGAGAAGGGTCAGGGCCAGGGCGGCGGGTTCCTCGGTCGCCTCTTCGGCCGCTGACCGGGCGGACGCGCCCCCGCCGTACCCTCTACTTCCACACGACCACCCGGGAGAGACCCATGTGCCAACCGACCACCTGCCGCGACTGCGGCAAGACCACCTGGGCGGGCTGCGGCGAGCACGTCGCCGAGGCCCGGGCGATGGTGCCCGCCGAGGAGTGGTGCGGCCACGAGGGCCAGCCGGGCCAGCCCTGAGCCACCACCCGGGCGGTTCGCCCGTCCGGGCGCTGGTCCACAGCTGCTCCGCTGCGAGCCTGGGACGATGCGCCGCCCCACCCCGGAGACCCGTGCCGACCTGGTCCAGGTCGCCAAGTCCGTCCTCGCCACCGGCCTCGCGTGGGTGGCGGCGGTGCGCGTCCTCGACCTCGAGGCCGCCTTCCTCGCCCCGTGGGTCGCGCTGCTGACCGTGCACGCCACCGTCTACCGGTCGGTGTGGAACGGTGCGCAGGCCGTGCTCGCGGCCGCGCTCGGCCTGCTGGTGTCGTACGCCGCCGTGGCGCTGCTCGGCTACCAGCTGGTCGCGGCGCCCGCCCTGCTGGTCGCCGTGCTGGTCGGCCTGCTGCTCTCCCGGGTCTTCCTCGCCCGGGACGAGGGCGTCAACGTCGCGACGACCGCGATCTTCGTCATCACCGCCGGCTACGCCGCCCAGGAGTCGCTGCTGGCGCAGCGGCTGCTCGACACCCTCGTCGGCGTCGCGATCGGTCTGCTGGTCAACGTCCTGGTCGCCCCGCCGCTGGACGAGCGGGTCGCCGAGCGCGCCCTCGCGGACGTCAGCGACCGGATGGGTCGGCTCCTGGTGGGCATGGCGGGGGACCTGCGCACCGACGTGGACCAGGAGGTCACCGACGGGTGGATCGAGGCCACCCGCGACCTGGACGAGCGGCTGGACCGGGCGCAGGCGCACCTGTCCTTCGCGCGCGAGAGCCGCTGGGCCAACCCGCTGCGCCACCGCTCGGCCCGCACCGGGGACCCGGAGGCTGCTGCCGAGGTCCTGGTGCGGCTCGAGGACGGCGTGGCCCAGACCCGCGCCATCGCCCGCGTCGTCCACGAGTCGGTCGGCCGGGGCGAGGAGTGGGACGAGCGGTTCCGCCTGCGGTGGACCGACCTGCTGCGCCAGGTGGGGTCGCGTGTCGCAGATCCCGGGCTGGACGTCGAGGACGCCCGTCCGGAGCTGGAGCGCCTGGTCGCCGACCTCTCCGACGAGGGGCTGCCGCGACGGCACTGGCCGCTGTACGGCGCGCTGCTCACCGCCCTCGGGAACGTCGCGTCCATCGTCGACGACGTCGCCTCCGGGCCCGTGGCGGCGCAGCGGGCCTGACCCCGGGCCGGCAGAGCGGCGGGCCGGACTCGCGGCGGGCCGTCGACGGGACCGTGCCCCCGCGCTGGGCTACGGTGCCGGGCGTGAGCGTCGAGCCGGCCGCGGGTACGGGCAGCTGGGCTCGGTGGCGTGAGTACGCCGCCGACCCGACCGCCGACCTGCCCCGCATCCTCGGTGCCGCGCTGACCGCCTTCGCCGAGCACGGCTACCACGGCACCTCGATCCGCGACATCGCCGCCGCCGCGGGCCTCTCGGTGCCGGGCGTCTACCACCACCACCGCTCCAAGCAGGAGATCCTGCGGGCGCTGATGGAGGTCGCCATGGACGAATTGCTCGGCCGCTGCGAGGCGGCGCTGGCCTCGGCCGGCACCGACCCTGCGGCCCGCTTCGACGCGCTGGTGGAGTCGTTCGTGCGGTTCCACATGTCGCGCCGCCCGCAGGCCTTCGTCGGCTCGAGCGAGATCCGCAGCCTCGAGCCGGCCAACCGGGCGGCGTACGTCGCGCGGCGCGACGCTGCGCAACGGCTGGTCGAGGACGCGGTGCGCGACGGCGTGGCCGCCGGGGTGCTGGCCGCCGAGCACCCCGACGAGGTGGCGCGGGCGATCTCCTCGCTCTGCGTCGGCGTGGCCTCCTGGTACCGCCCGGACGGACCGCTGACCCCCGACCAGGTCGTCGAGCGGCACCTGGTCCTGGCGCGCCGGATGGCTGGCGCGCCCGGGTGAGCCCTGGCATCCTGGCGGACACCGAGCGACCGCTCGGTCGGAGTCGCCCGGCTCCGGCGTACCCGTCCGAGGAGGAACCCCATGAGCCACGACCCGATGCGGTTCCCCGAGCACGTGCGCTCGGTCGTCGAGCGCACCCGGGCCCTCGTGCGCGACGTCGTGCTGCCGCTGGACGACGCCCACGACGGTGACGTGGAGGCGGCCGGCGGCGAGGAGCTGCGCACCCGGTTGCAGGCCGCGGCCAAGGACGCGGGGGTCTTCGCGCCGCACGCGCCGGTGGACTGCGGCGGTCTGGGTCTGGGGATGGTCGACCGGGCGCCGGTCTTCGAGGAGGCCGGCTACTCGCTCTTCGGCCCGATGGCGCTGAACATCAACGCGCCCGACGAGGGCAACATCCACCTGCTCGACCACGTGGCGTCGGCTGCGCAGCGCGAGCGCTACCTCGAGCCGCTGGCGCGTGGCGAGGTGCGCTCGGCCTTCGCGATGACCGAGCCGGCGCCGGGCGCCGGCTCGGACCCGACGATGCTGGCCTCCCGGGCGACGAAGGTCGACGGCGGCTGGGTGGTCAACGGGACCAAGCGGTTCATCACCGGCGCGGACGGCGCGGGCTTCTTCATCACGATGGCGCGCACGTCCGGGGAGCCGGGGGGTGCGGGTGGCGCCACGATGTTCCTCATGCCGGCCTCGACCGAGGGGCTGGTCGTCGAGCGGCACGTCGGCATGGTGGACACCTCCATGCTCGGTGGGCACTGCGAGGTCTCGTTCACCGACGCCTTCGTGCCCGACGAGGACGTGCTGGGCGGGGTCGACGAGGGCTTCGCCTACGCGCAGGTGCGGCTGGGTCCGGCACGCATGACGCACGTGATGCGCTGGACCGGCGCGGTGCGCCGCGCCCACGAGGTGGCGGTGGCCTACGTGGCCTCCCGCGAGGCCTTCGGGTCGCGGTTGGCCGACCAGGGCATGGTGCAGCAGCTGGTCGCCGACAACGAGATCGACCTGGCCGCGACCCGGGCACTGCTGATGGAGGCCTGCCGGGTGCTCGACGACGGCGGACGCGGCAACAAGGAGACCTCGATCGCGAAGACCTTCGCGGCCGAGGCGCTGCACCGGGTGGCCGACCGGTCCCAGCAGCTGTGCGGCGGGCTGGGGGTCTCCACCGAGCTGCCGGTGGCGAGGATCGCGCGCGAGGTGCGGCCGTTCCGGATCTACGACGGTCCCTCGGAGGTGCACCGCTGGTCGATCGCCAGGCGCGCGGTCCGCGCGATCACCGCGGAGCTGGGCGAGCCGGGCGCGGGGCGTCCGTGAGCCCGGACGCGGGCACCGACGGCGGCGCTCGCGCGGCCGCTGCCGGCGTACCCGCCCTCAGCGAGGCCGAGCTCGCCGCGGTCGCGGAGGTGATGGCCGGTGCCGGGGCCGACCTCGCAGGTCCGTTGTCGGCGCGGCTGATCGCGGGCGGGCGCTCCAACCTGACCTTCGCGCTGGACGACGGTGCGTCGAGGTGGGTGCTGCGCACGCCGCCGCGGGCCGGCCGCACGCCGTCGGCCCACGACGTGGCGCGGGAGCTCCGGGTGACCTCGGCGCTCGCGAACAGCGCTGTGCCGGTGCCGCCGGCCGTCGTGCTGTGCGAGGACGAGTCGCTGATCGGCGGACCGTTCGCGGTCGCCGGCTTCGTGCCCGGCCGCACGGTCCAGACCGCCGCGCAGCTCGCGGAGCTGGACGGGGCGACCGTCGACGGCGTCGTGGCGGCCCTGGCCGCCACCCTGGCCGCGCTGCACCACGTCGACCACGTGGCGGTGGGGCTGGAGCGCTTCGGCCGCCCGGACGCGTACGCCGCCCGCCAGCTCACCCGGTGGGCCGGCCAGTGGGAGATCGTCGGCGGCGAGGCCGAGCCCTCCGTGCGCGGCATGGCCGACTCCCTCGTCACCGCGCTCGGGGACCGGCTGCCCCGGCAGGCTGCGACCGGCATCGTCCACGGGGACTACCGGATCGACAACACGCTGCTCACCCTCGACGGCTCGCCCGCCGTCGCGCCGTCGGTGGCCGCGGTCGTGGACTGGGAGCTCTCGACCATCGGCGACCCGGTCGCCGACGTGGCGATGATGTGCGTCTACCGCAACGCCGCGCTCGACCTGGTGATCGGCGAGCCCACCGCGTGGACCAGCCCGCGGCTGCCCGACGCGGCCGGCCTCGCCGCGGCGTACGAAGGGGCCGGCGGCGTCCCGCTCGTCGACCTCGACGAACACCTGGCGCTGGGGCACCTCAAGCTCGCCGTCATCGCAGCCGGCATCGACCACCGCCACCGCGCCGGCGCCACCTCGGGCCCGGGCTTCGACACCGCCGGCCAGGCGGTCCCCGTGCTGCTCGAGGCGGGGCTGGCGGTGCTGGGCGCGGGGTAGTCCGAATCGTTTCTGATGCCCAGCGCGCGCTGAGCATCAGAAATGATTCGGACTACCGCGACCCGCGCCTCAGACGTACCGCTCGAGGATCGTCGACTCCGCCAGCCGCGACAGCCCCTCGCGGACCGAGCGGGCCCGGAGCTCGCCGACACCCTCGACGGCCTGGAGGTCGTCGACGCCGGCGGAGAGCAGCTTCTGCAGCGTGCCGAAGTGCTCGACGAGCCGGTCGACGACCGTGCCGGGCAGGCGGGGGACCTTGGCGAGCAGGCGGTAGCCGCGCGGGGCGACCGCGCCGTCGAGGTGGTCGCCGGTGCCGAGCCCGAGCACCCGGGCGACGGCCGCGGGGTCGACGAGGTCGGTGGGCGAGAGCGCGGCCATGGTGGCGAGCAGGTCGGCGGGGTCGTCGAGCGGGTGGGCGTCGGGGAGGTAGTCGCGCACGACCAGCTCGCGCTCGGAGTCCACCCCGGTGACGAGCTCCTCCAGCTGCAGGGAGAGCAGCCGGCCGTCGGTGCCGAGCTCCAGCACGTAGTCCTCGATCTCGCGGGCGATCCGGGTCACCATCTCCAGCCGCTGCGCCACGACGGCGACGTCGCGGACGGTGACGAGGTCCTCGATCTCCAGCGCCGACAGGGTCGAGGAGACCTCGTCGAGACGCAGCTTGTAGCGCTCGAGCGTCGCCAGCGCCTGGTTGGCGCGGGAGAGGATCTGGCCGGAGTCCTCCAGCACGTGGCGGGTGTCCCCGACGTACGCCGCGATGATCTGCATCGACTGGCTGACCGAGATCACGGGGAACCCGGTCTGCTTGGCCACGCGGTCGGCCGTGCGGTGCCGGGTGCCGGTCTCCTCCGAGGGGATCGTGTGGTCCGGCATCAGGTGGACCGCGGCCCGGATGATCCGGTTGAGGTGGGCGTCGACGATGATCGCGCCGTCCATCTTGGCCAGCTCGCGCAGGCCGGTGGCGGTGAACGGGACGTCGAGCTCGAAGCCGCCGGTGCTGATGCCGTCGACGACGCGGTCCCGGCCGATCACGATCAGGGCGCCGGTGCGGCCGCGGAGGATGCGCTCGAGCCCGTCACGCAGCGGCGTGCCGGGGGCGATCGACGCGAGGGTCTCGCGCAGTCGCAGCGTGTCGTCGGTGCGGTCGGTCGCCACGGGTCTCCTCGGGCCTCGGGCGCGTCCGTGCGCGCCACTCCTCGGCAGTGTAGGGCGGGGAACCCCCTGCGGTCGTGTGACATGCGCACCCCGCCGGGTGGGACAGGGGGAGGGGCCGCGGGCGCACAGCAGCGGGCAGGGATGCGGAACCCCAGCAGGGACTAGAAGTCGGGGACCGCGGGGGCGCGGCCGGCGTTGCGCCCGGTCAGCCGCAGCACGTCGAGAGCGGTGATGACGCTGGGCACCTCCAGGACCCGCATCCCGTCGATCGTGCGGGCCGGTGCCGGCCGACCGCGCTGGTCGGGACCGGCGGGGACGACCGCGACCTTGAACCCGAGCCGGGCCGCCTCGGCCAGGCGCTGGGGCAGGTCGCGCACCCGGCGCAGCTCGCCCGACAGGCCGATCTCCCCGATGGCGATCGTCCCCACCGGGGCCGCCTCGTCGAGGTAGGAGGAGACGAGCGCGACGGCCAGTGCCAGGTCGCTGGCGGGCTCCTGGAGCCGGGCACCGCCGACGGTGGAGGCGAAGACGTCGAGGCCGGCGAGCTTCATGCCGCAGTGCCGCTCCAGCACGGCCAGCACCAGTGCGGTGCGCTGGCCGTCGAGCCCGCTGACCGTGCGTCGGGGCTTGTCGAGGGTCGACTTGGTGACCAGCGCCTGGACCTCGGCCAGCAGCGGGCGCCGCCCCTCCATGGTCACGCCCACGCAGGTGCCGGCGACCTTGCCGTGGTGCTGCTCCACGAACAGCCCGGTGGGGTCCGCCACGGCCTCGATGCCGGAGGCGTCGAGCTGGAAGCAGCCGACCTCGTCGACCGGGCCGAAGCGGTTCTTCATCGCCCGGACCATCCGGAACCGGCTGTTGCGGTCGCCCTCGAAGTGCAGCACCACGTCGACCAGGTGCTCCAGCACCCGCGGCCCGGCGATCGAGCCGTCCTTGGTGACGTGGCCGACCAGGACGGTGGTGATGTTGCGGGTCTTGGCCACCCGGATCAGCGCCGCGGCGACCTCCTTGACCTGCGTGACGCCGCCGGGCACCCCGTCGACGCCGGAGGCGCCGATGGTCTGCACCGAGTCGACGACCAGCAGCGTCGGGCGCACCTCCTCGACGTGGGTCAGCAGCGCGCCGAGGTCGGTCTCGGCGGCGAGGAACAGCTCCCCCTCGACCGCGCTCGTGCGGTCGGCGCGCAGCCGCACCTGGGAGGCCGACTCCTCGCCGGTGACGTAGAGGGTGCGGTGTCGCTGCCGCGCGGTCTGCGCGGCCACCTCGAGCAGCAGCGTGCTCTTGCCGACCCCGGGCTCGCCGGCCAGCAGGATCGCGGCTCCGGGCACGAGCCCGCCGCCGAGCACGCGGTCGAGCTCGGCGACCCCGCTGCTGCGGAACGCCGACTCCTCGACCGACACCTGGCCGATCGGCACCGCCGGCGAGGTGACCGGCGCGGCCGCGGCCCGCAGCGTGGGCGCAGCGGTCTCGGCGACCGAGCCCCAGGCCTGGCACTCCCCGCAGCGACCGACCCACTTGCCGGTCTCCCAGCCGCACTCGGAGCAGCGGTAGCCCGGACGGGCGGGCTTGGCGGTGCGGGCGGCTGGCATGGGGGAGACGCTAGGCGAGGGCGCCGACAGTGGTCCGGGCGACGCGCGCCCCCGGCCTCCACGGTGCTGCTCGAGCACCGCACCCCACCCGACGCGGAGCGGTCCGCGCGGGGCGCGGATATGCTGCGGCGTACGTCGTTGGATCGATCCATCCCGGCGCGGCAGCCAGCCGACCAGTCAGGGCGAGGAGGTGCGGTGAACCGGATCCCCGGTCGGATGCCGACCACGCCGCCGACCCTGGCCGACGTCGCCGAGCGTGCAGGGGTCTCCCGGCAGACCGTCTCCAACGCCGTCAACAACCCCGACCTGCTGCGCGCCGACACCCTCATGCGCGTGCAGGAGGCGATCAGCGAGCTCGGCTACCTCCCCAACCGCGCGGCCCGCAACCTGCGCACCCGCTCCTCCCACCTCATCGGCCTGCGCATCCAGCCGGTCCAGGAGGGCACCGCCAACGCCACCATGGACCGCTTCGTCCACTCCCTGGTGGAGACCTCGCGCGAGGCCGGCTACCACGTGCTCCTCTTCTCCGGGGACGTCGGCGACCCGCTGGCCGGGTACGACGACCTCCTCCGCTCCACCGCCGTCGACGCCTTCGTGGTGACCGACACCTACCTCGGCAACCCGCAGGCGAGCTGGCTGGACTCGCGCCGTGCCCCGTTCGTCGCCTTCGGGCGGCCGTGGGACAACCCCGGCGCCACGCACGCCTGGGTCGACGTCGACGGGGCTGCCGGCTGCCAGCTCGCCACCGACCACCTGCTCGACAAGGGCCACGAGCGGATCGCCTGGATCGGCTGGCGCAAGGACTCCTTCATCGGCGAGGACCGCCGCTCGGGCTGGCACCGCGCCATGCACGCCCGCGGCCTGCCCACCACCGGCCTGGCCTCGCGCGTCGAGGACACCGTCGCCTCGGGCCGCTCGGCCGCCGGGGTGCTGCTCGACGAGGCGCGCCCGACCGCCTTCGTCTGCGCCTCCGACACCCTCGCGATGGGGGTGCTGCACACGCTGCACGAGCGCGGCCTGCGCGCCGGCGACGACGTCGCGGTCGTGGGCTTCGACGACTCGCAGGTCGCCCAGGTCGTGCGCCCCGGCCTCTCCTCGGTGCGCCAGCCCCTCGAGGAGGTCGCGGTCGAGGTCGTCTCCGCCCTGGAGGGCCTGCTCGGCCACCCGCGCGTCGCCCACCGCGGCGTCCTGCTCACCCCGACGCTCGAGGTGCGCGACTCCTCCGGCCCCGACCGCCGCTGACCGCCGAGCGTCAGGTACGCCGCCAGAGCACGTCGACGGCGTAGTCGACCTCCAGCGTCCCGGCCGGCAGGTCGGCGAGCACCTCGCCCGCCACCGGCGCGGGCAGCTCGATCGAGACGACCGCCTCGAGGTCCTCGCGCGAGCCGAACGACCACCGCGTCAGCACCGGCACGCGCTGGTAGCCGACCGACTCCCAGAACGCCTGCTTCGCCGCCGGCGTGGCCACCTCGGGGAACCCCCGGGCGAACCACGACCCGAAGGTCGAGCGGGACGCGTCGTTGTCGACCACGACGTGCACGCCGCCGGGGCGCAGCAGCCGGGCGACCTCGGCGAGGCCGGGCTCGCTGCCGGGGCCGAAGAAGTAGGCCCACCGCGAGTGCACGAGGTCGACGGAGGCGTCGGGCAGCGGCACGGACTGGGCCGTGCCCTCCAGGACCCGCACGTGCGGCAGCCGACGGGTGCGGCGTGCGGCGATGGCGCGCAGGTCGGCGTGCGGCTCGACCCCGACGACCGAGGCGGCCGTGGTCGCGAAGCGGGGCAGGTGGAAGCCGGTGCCGCAGCCCAGGTCCAGGACGTCGAGCCCGGCCCAGGAGCCACCGGCCAGCACCGAGGCGATCGCGGCCTCGACCAGCCCGTCGGGGTCGAAGGCGCGGTTCTCGACCTCGTAGGTCTCGGTGTGGTGCCAGATGTTGGGGGAGGGACGGGTGCCCTCGGGGGTCTCGGGGGACCCTGGAGACCCTGCAGAGGTGGTGCTCACGCGCCGGTCAGAGCCGGACGAGGCCCTGCGGCGTCTGGACCTGGACGGCGATGATGCCGGGGGTGCCGTGCGGGGCGACCCACTCGACCTTCACGTCCTCGAGCGGGGCCTCGACGGACTCGCCCAGCCACTCGCTGACCCGCTGCGGGTCGCCGGCGATCTCCAGGCAGGCCAGGCTGTAGGCGCCGTCGGCACCGTTGCTGGGGTGCAGCTCCTCGCCGACCTCCCACTGGATGAAGAACGGCAGCTGCGGGTCGGCCATCAGGCCGTTGATGCCGATCTGCTTCCAGCGCAGCTCGACCCCGTCGGGGCGGTGCCGGCTGCCCTGGGCGGCTGCGCGGCCGAGACGCTCCTCGGGCACGGCGATGTCGGCCACGGCCACGGCCCAGCCCAGCCAGCCGCCGCCGAGGGCGGAGCGGGCGCGGACGGCCTGGCCGAAGGGGGCCTTGTCGGAGGCGGGGTGGTCGAGGACCTCGACGATCTCGAGGTAGGTCCGGTCCGCCAGCGGCAGCACCATGTTGCGCGTGCCGAAGCGGGGGTGGACGCCGCCGTCGAGGAACTCGCAGCCGAGCAGGGCACCGATGCGGCGGGCGGTGCTCTCCAGTCCGTCGGGTCCTGCGGCGTACGAGAGGTGGTCCAGGCGCATGGCGTCCAGTGTGGGAGACGGCCCCTTGACTCCTGGCATCGGGGTCGAGGTCTCTCGACGTCGAGACACCCGTCCCGTGGAGGGTCTGTCCGGGCAGGGGGATGGGTCTCGTGGCTCGTCGCCGGCGCTCCTCGCGCCTCGACCGGCAGACCTCAGTGCGGGTCGGCGGGGTGCAGCGCGAGCGCCGATCGCGAGCGCACGTGGGCCTCGCAGTGCCGCACCAGCTCGGCGTACGCCGCCGGGCCGATGAGCTCGGTCAGCTCCGGCCCGTAGGTGAGGAACACCGGCTCGACGGCGACGTGCGCCTCGGTGTTGCCGGTGCAGTACCAGTCGAGGTCGTGCCCGCCCGGGCCCCAGCCGCGCCGGTCGTACTCCGCGATCGAGACCTCGGTGTAGGAGCTGCCGTCGGGGCGCTCGACGTCGCGGAAGGTGCGGCGCACCGGCAGCTGCCAGCAGACGTCGGGCTTGGTCTCCAGCGGGTTGCGGCCCTCGCGGACCGCCAGGGCGTGCAGGGCGCAGCCGCCGCCGCCGATCCCGTTGCCGGGGTGGAAGCCGGGCCGGTTGGCGAAGACGCACGCCTGCTGCCCGTCGACCTCGATGGTGCGGGTCTTGCGCGCGCCCTCGTCGTCCTTCTCGACCCAGTCCTTGCGCTTGAGCCTCCCGGCCGGCTTGTGCTGCCACAGCGAGTCGTCGAGCCGCTCCACGGCCGCGGCCACGCGCTCCTCGTCCTCGTCGTCGGCGAAGTGCGCGCCGAGGGTGCAGCAGCCGACGTCGGGGGCGTCGGCGTAGATCCCGGCGCAGCCGGTGCCGAAGATGCACGTCCACGACGACGTCAGCCACGTGAGGTCGCAGCGCAGGACCTCGTCGGTGTCGGCGGGGTTGGGGAACTCCACCCACGCGCGCGGGAAGTCCAGCATCACCTCGGGCACGGCGCACAGGCTAGGTCACCTCCCCACGCGGTCCGTCCGCCGACGCGCAGGACGCGACCGGTGGCGACGACGCGCGGCAGTACGGTGGCCCCATGCGCCTGGGGGTCCTCGACATCGGGTCCAACACCGGACACCTGCTGGTCGTCGACGCCCACGGGGGCGCGGCGCCGCTGCCGGCGTACTCCTACAAGGAGCCGCTGCGCCTGGCCGAGCACCTCGTGCCGGCCGGTCCCGACGAGGGCGCGGTCTCGGGCACCGGCATCGAGGCGCTCACGGACTTCACCGCGCAGGCCCTGCAGGTCGCCGAGGACAAGGGGTGCGAGGAGATCCTCGCGTTCGCCACCTCCGCGGTGCGCGACTCCGCCAACGCCGACGCGGTCCTCGACCACGTCCACGAGCAGACCGGGCAGCGGATCGAGGTGCTCTCGGGCGAGGACGAGGCGAGGCTGACCTTCCTCGCCGTACGCCGGTGGTTCGGCTGGTCCGCGGGCCGGCTGGCCGTCTTCGACATCGGCGGCGGTTCGCTGGAGATCGCCGGCGGGGCCGACGAGGCCCCCGACGTGGCCTGGTCGCTGCCGCTCGGCGCGGCCCGGCTGGCGCGGACCCACTTCGCCCGCGGACCCGTCGACGAGGACACCGTGCGGTCGCTGCGCAAGGAGATCCGCACCGAGATCGCCCGTGACGCCGGGCACCTGCTGCGCATCGGCCCGCCCGACCACGCCGCGGCGACCTCGAAGACCTTCCGCTCCCTGGCCCGGGTCTGTGGCGCCGCGCCCTCCTCCGAGGGGCCGCTGGTCCCGCGGGTGCTGCCGCTGGCCGACCTGCGGGAGTGGATCCCCAAGCTCGTCGACATGGAGGACGAGGCGCTCGCCGAGCTGCCCGGCGTCTCCGCGAGCCGCACCCACCAGCTGGTCCCCGGTGCGCTGGTCGCGGAGGCGTGCATGGACATCTTCGGCCTCGAGGCGCTCGAGATCTGCCCGTGGGCGCTGCGTGAGGGCGTCATCCTGGAGAGGCTCGACCAGCTCTCGGTCCTGGGCTGAGACCCCCCGGCACCCCCGGGGCCACCACGGACCGACGACCGGGCAACCACCGACGCGAGAGGATGGGCACGTGACGACGCGGATCGGGCTGTCGACGTCCTCGGTGTACCCCGAGTCGACCGCGCACGGTTTCGCCTACGCCGCGCGGCTGGGGTACGACGCCGTCGAGGTGATGGTCGGCATCGACGCCCTCTCCCAGCAGACCGCGGCGGTGCGCCAGCTCTCCGAGCACCACGGCCTGCCGATCTGCGCCGTGCATGCGCCGACCCTGCTGCTCACGCAGCGCGTCTGGGGCACCGAGTCGTGGGGCAAGCTCGAGCGCTCCGCGGAGATGGCGCACGAGGTCGGCGCCGGCACCGTCGTGGTGCACCCGCCGTTCCGCTGGCAGAAGGAGTACGCCAAGGGGTTCGTCGAGGGGATCGCCGCCCTCGAGGCCTCCACGGGGCTGGCCTTCGCGGTGGAGAACATGTACCCCTGGCGCGCCCAGGTCCGCGGCCGCACCCGCGGCACGGAGATGTACCTCCCCGGCTGGGACCCCTCGGCCGAGGAGTACGCGCACGCCACCATCGACCTCTCCCACGCCGCCATCGCCGAGGACGACGTGGTGGAGATGGCCGAGCGGCTCGGCGACCGGCTCCACCACGTCCACCTCACCGACGGCTCCGGCTCGGCCAAGGACGAGCACCTGGTGCCCGGTCGCGGCGGCATGGGCGCCGCCCGGTTCCTGCGCCACCTCGCGGCCACGGGCTTCGGCACGGCGTACGGCGGTGACATCGTGCTCGAGATCAACACCCGCCGCTGCGCGGACGCCGAGGAGCGCGAGGCCGACCTGCGCGAGTCGCTGGAGTTCGCCCGCGAGCACTTCACGGTGCCTGCGACCTGACAAGTAGCCCGACGTAGCCTGTCGGGCATGTCGTTGCTCCGCCAGCCGCTCCTGCTCCTCTCGCGCAGCGAGGCGGTGAAGAAGGTCGTCTCGACGATGCCGGTCTCGGCGGGGATCGTGCAGGGCTACGTGCCCGGGGAGACGACGGAGTCGGCGGTCGACGCGACCGCCCGGCTGCAGGACGACGGGCTCAAGGTGACCCTCGACTTCCTCGGCGAGGACACCACCGACGTCGCCCAGGCGCAGGCCACCGTGACGGCGTACGTCGAGATGCTCACCGCCCTCGCGGCCGACGGGCTCGCCCACGGCGCCGAGGTGTCGGTGAAGCTCTCGGCCGTCGGGCAGGCGCTGCCCGACGGCGGGCACGCGATCGCGCTCGAGAATGCCCGCACCATCTGCCGGGCCGCGCGCAACGCCGGCACCACCGTCACCCTCGACATGGAGGACCACACCACCACCGACTCGACGCTGGAGATCCTGCGCGAGCTGCGCCAGGACTTCCCCGAGACCGGCGCGGTGCTGCAGGCCTACCTCCACCGCACCGAGGCCGACTGCCGCCAGCTCGCCCACGAGGGCTCGCGAGTGCGGTTGTGCAAGGGCGCCTACGCCGAGCCCGAGGAGGTCGCCTTCCAGGACAAGCTCGACGTCGACAAGTCCTACGTCCGGTGCCTGAAGGTGCTCATGGCCGGCCAGGGCTACCCGATGATCGCCACCCACGACCCGCGGATGGTCGAGATCGCCTCGTCGCTGGCCAGCCGCCACGGCCGCGCCCCGGGCACCTACGAGTTCCAGATGCTCTACGGCATCCGGCCCGAGGAGCAGCGCCGTCTCGCCGCGGCCGGGGAGACGGTGCGGGTCTACGTCCCCTACGGCACGGAGTGGTACGGCTACCTGATGCGCCGCCTCGCCGAGCGTCCGCAGAACCTGTCATTCTTCGTGAAGTCGTTGATCTCGAAGAAGTAGGTCCTGCCCCGCACGGCGCAGGCCCAGGACGGGGACACAGCATGGCCAGCCAGACCGCGATCATCGGTGCCGGCGTGATGGGGGAGACCCTGCTGTCGGGCCTGGTGCGTTCCGGGCGCCGGGTCGACGACCTGCTGGTCGGTGAGAAGCGCGCCGAGCGGGTCACCGAGCTCGAGGAGCGGTACGGCGTCACGGTGGTCTCCAACGTCGAGGCCGCCGCGAAGGCCGACACCGTCGCCCTGGTGGTCAAGCCCCAGGACATGGCCGACGTGCTGGAGGAGATCGCCCCGGTGCTGCGCCCCGGCCAGCTGTTGGTGAGCCTGGCCGCCGGCACCACGACCGGGTTCATCGAGTCCCACGTGCCCGAGGGCGTCGCGGTCGTGCGGGTCATGCCCAACACCCCGGCGCTCGTCGACGAGGGCATGGCCGCGGTCTCGCCCGGGTCGCACTGCTCCGAGGCGCAGCTCGCCGAGGCCGAGTCCCTCATGGCCTCGGTCGGCCGCGTCGTACGCATCCCCGAGCGGCAGCAGGACGCCGTCACCGCCATCAGCGGCTCCGGCCCGGCGTACATCTTCTTCGTCGTGGAGTCGATGATCGAGGCCGGCGTGCACCTGGGGCTGCCCCGCTCGACCGCCTCCGAGCTGGTCATCCAGACCCTCGTCGGCAGCGCCAAGATGCTGCGCGAGACCGGCACCCACCCCACCGTCCTGCGCGAGCAGGTCACCAGCCCCGGCGGCACCACCGCCACCGCGCTGCGCGAGCTCGAGGTGCACCGGGTCCGGGCGGCGTTCCTCGCCGCCATGGAGGCCGCCCGCGACCGCTCGCGCCAGCTCGCCGAGGGCAGCTGACCCTCGCCCCCTTGTGGGGGCGCCGAGGGTGGTCGTCGGTGGGTGGGGTGCGCGGCGCCACGCTCGGACGGCGGGTGGGGCGCGCGGGGCCGCGGTCTGCCGGGGGCGCCCCCTTCGTCGCAACCACCCGTCTCGTTCGTCCCTCACGAGACGGGGGCCAGGCCCATCCACGCTCCTCCGGGGGCGCCCCCGTCCGACCGCGGCCCCGCGCGCCCGTAGGCCGTCCGACCGCGGCGCCGGTCTCGGCTGGATCGTCCTGGCAGGCTGGCGCCATGGGTCTGCCGTGGTCGTGGGGGACGAGCCCCGACGAGCTGTTCATGGGTCTGCCGTGCGACGCGATGGTCGAGGGCCCGACGATCCACCTCGACCGGGCGGTCGACTGCGCGGCCCCGGCGTCGTGGGGCTACCGCTGGCTCTCCCAGCTGGCCCTGGCGCCGTACTCCTACGACCTCGTCGACAACCTCGGCCGGCGCAGCCCGACCGAGCTGGACCCGGCCACCGAGGTGGTCGAGGTAGGCCAGCGGATGGCGACGGTCTACGTCGGCACCGAGGTCGAGCCCGGGCACGCCTGGACGGGCCGGTTGTCCGAGCGGGGCGAGCGGCTCTCCGGCCCCCTCGCGGTGACGTACGCCGCCCACCCGGTGGGCCCCGACCGGTGCCGCCTCCACTGCCGGATGGTCGTCCCCGGCCGCACGCGGGCGCAGCGGACCCGGGCGGCGGCCCTGGCCTGGGGCGACCTGGTGATGATCCGCAAGCAGCTGCACCAGCTGGCCCACCTCGCGGGCGTGACGCCGCCCGCGCCGGCGGAGCAGGGTGGACCCCGTGACCGAGACCCCCGACCTCCGCTTCTGGTTCGACCCCGTCTGCCCGTTCGCCTGGCTCACCTCGCGGTGGGTCCGCAGCGTGCAGCGGCAGCGCGACTACGCGGTGGAGTGGCGGCTGATCTCCCTGCGGCTGCTGAACGCCCACGTCGACTACGACAGCCACTTCCCGCCGGAGTACGAGGCCGGCCACACCGCCGGCCTGCACCTGCTGCGCGTGTGCGCCGCGGCGCGCGACGCCCACGGTCCGGAGGTCCTGGCCGACCTCTACCCGGCGATCAGCTCGCGGATCTTCGACGCGGACCCCGCCGAGGACCCGCTGCGACCGACCCGGGGTCGTGAGGTCCTCGCGGTCGCCCTGGAGCAGGCAGGTCTGCCGGCCGACCTCGCGGCGGCGTACGACGAGGAGGGCTGGGACGCCACGATCCAGGCCGACACCGACGAGGCGCTGGCGCTGACCGGCAAGGACGTCGGCACCCCGATCCTGCACGTCGCCCCGCCGGAGGGCGCGGCGTTCTTCGGCCCGGTCATCAGCCGCGTGCCCTCCGACGAGGACGCGCTGCGGCTGTGGGACCACGTGGTGGGTCTGGCGACCTTCCCCGGCTTCGCGGAGATGAAGCGCTCGCTGCGCGAGCTGCCCCAGCTGCGCGCGCTCGGCGTGGCCGAGGACGAGGTCGGCCGCACCGAGGACTGGCACGCCGGGTCGCGCCGGCTGAAGAAGTAGCGCTGGTTGGAGAAGTAGCGCTGGCTTGAGAAGTAGCGCAGGGCTGGTCCCGGGACAGGGTGCGCGGGGTGGACGCGCCCAGGTCCCCCGGACGGACGGGAGTACCGTCGCCGGGTGCCAGCCTGTCCCACCCCCACCCGGTCCACGGTCGTCTTCGACCCCCTCCTGACCGGCTACGACTTCGGGCCAGCGCACCCGATGTCGCCGCTGCGGGTGGACCTGACGATGCGGCTGGCCGAGGCCCTCGACGTGCTCGGACCCGGCGGGCTGGTGGCGACGCCGGCGCCGGTGGCCACCGACGACGAGCTGCTCACCGTGCACGACGCAGCCCTGATCGAGGCCGTCACCCGGGCCGGCACCACGGGTGCGGCCGACCTGACCTTCGGGCTCGGCACCGACGACAACCCCGTCTTCGAGGGGATGCACACCGCGACCGCGCACGTGGTCGGCGCGACGCTGGAGGCCTTCCGGGCCGTGTGGGGCGGGCGAGTCGAGCACGCCGCCAACATCACCGGCGGCCTGCACCACGCGATGGCCGACCGGGTCAGCGGCTTCTGCGTCTACAACGACGTGGCGGTCGGCATCCACTGGCTGCTCGAGCAGGGCGTCGAGCGCGTGGCATACGTCGACGTCGACGTGCACCACGGCGACGGCGTGGAGCGGCTGTTCTGGAACGACCCGCGGGTGCTGACCATCTCCCTGCACGAGACCGGCGAGTTGCTCTTCCCCGGCACTGGTGCCTCCACCGACACCGGCGGCCCCGACGCCCCCGGGTCGGCGGTCAACGTGCCGCTGCCCCCGGGCACGAGCGACGCCGGGTGGCTGCGGGCCTTCCACGCCGTGGTGCCGCCCCTGCTGCGCGAGTTCGCCCCCCAGGTGCTGGTCACCCAGCACGGCTGCGACTCCCACGCCGAGGACCCGCTGGCGCACCTGATGCTCAGCGTCGACGGCCAGCGGGCCACGATCGGGGCGCTCCACGAGCTCGCGCACGAGGTCTCCGAGGGGCGCTGGGTGGCCGTGGGCGGCGGTGGCTACGAGATCGTCGGGGTCGTGCCGCGCACCTGGACCCACCTGCTGGCCGAGGTGGCCGGACGACCGCTCGAGCCGACCACGGACGTCCCGGGCTCGTGGCTGGAGCACGTGCAGCACCGGCTGGGTCGGGTCGGACCCCGTCGGATGGGCGACGGTCGCGACCCGGCGTACCGCGACTGGAGCGAGGGCTACGACCCCTCCACGTGGCTGGACCGCTCGGTGCACGCCACCCGCACCGAGGTCTTCCCGCTGCACGGCCTCGACCCGCTGCCGTAGCCCGCCGGACCCCACGATACGCGGGGAGCGTGCGGCGGGACGCGTGACCTGCGGAGATGCGTCCAGGATGAGTAGGGAATGCGTGTGGGTTTCAAGGCGACACGCCGACGAATCTCGGATTGCTCGAGTAGACCTCTTCCCCACGAGTCACACCAGGCTCTATTCTCACGCAGGACGTGGTCGTAGTACCTCCGGTGGGGAAGCCGGGGGACGAGCCGCGACAGAAAGAACGGTGCACGATGAGCAACTCCACCGGTGACATCTCGGACGCCCAGTTCCTCACCGTGGCCGAGGTCGCGGCGATGATGCGGGTCTCCAAGATGACCGTCTACCGCCTCGTGCACTCCGGCGAGCTGCCCGCGGTGCGGGTCGGCCGCTCCTTCCGGGTGCGCGAGACCGACGCCAACGAGTACCTCCGCAAGAGCTTCTACGACGCCGGCTGAGCCACCGCCCGCGCCGCCGGGCGGCCCACCGCCCAGCCCGGGACGCCCCGTGGTGTGCGGGGCCGCGGGTCCCACGGGAGAGGCCGATTCTGCTGGTCACCTGACCGGCGGCTAGGCTGAGCCGGTCCTGCGCCGACGCGTCGGACGTCCAGGCTGGAAAGGAACACCTCGTGGGTTCGGTCATCAAGAAGCGCCGCAAGCGCATGGCCAAGAAGAAGCACCGCAAACTGCTCAAGAAGACGCGCGTCCAGCGTCGCAAGCTCGGCAAGTGAGCCGCGGCGCGCGCCAGCAGCAGCACGGGCTGGCGCCGCGCCCCTCACCTGCCCGCCCGGGCGACGCGGCCCGGGTCGGGGGATGAGTCCACCGTCGTGAACGCCCCTCAGGGGCGACGGGCAGCCGGAGGCGGAGTTGGGGAAGGTCGTACTCGTCACCGGGGTCTCGCGAGACCTCGGCCGGACGTTCGCGCGCTCCCTGGCCGGTGACCCCGGCGTCGACCGCGTCATCGGCGTGGACGTCGTCCCCCCGCGCGGCGACGTCGGCGACGTCTCGTTCATCCGCGCCGACATCCGCAACCCGGTGATCGCCAAGGTGATCGCCAAGGAGGACGTCGACACCGTCGTCCACATGAGCGTCATCGCGACCCCCGGCACCGCCGGCGGTCGGAACACGATGAAGGAGCTCAACGTCATCGGGACGATGCAGCTGCTGGCCGCCTGCCAGCGGGCCACGTCCCTGCAGCACCTCGTCGTGAAGTCGACGACCACCGTCTACGGCGCCAGCAACCGTGATCCCGCGATGTTCACCGAGGACATGCAGCCGCGCCGCGCGCCGCGCTCGGGCTACGCCAAGGACGTCGCCGAGGTCGAGAGCTACGTCCGCGGCTTCGCGCGACGTCGCCCGGACGTCCGGGTCACCACCCTGCGCTGCGCCAACGTGCTCGGTCCCGCCGTGGTCAGCCCGCTGACCTCCTACCTCCGGCTCCCGGTCGTCCCGACCGTCATCGGGTACGACGCCCGCCTGCAGGTCCTGCACGAGCAGGACCTCTACGGCGTGCTGCAGCACGCCGTGCGCGAGGAGGTCGCCGGCACCTTCAACGTCGCCGGCGACGGCATCCTCATGCTCTCCCAGGCGCTGCGTCGCCTGCAGCGGCCCACCGTCCCGATGCCCGCCCTCGCGGTCGGCCGGATCGGCAAGCTGCTGCGCCAGGCCCGGGTCGCCGACTTCTCGCCCGAGCAGCTCGCGTTCCTCACCTACGGCCGTGGCGTCGACACCACCCGCATGCGCACCCAGCTCGGCTTCGAGCCCACCATGACAACCGCGGAGGCCTTCGCCGACTTCGCCACGACCCTCACGCCCACCGGCGGCCGGGCCGAGCGGGTCCTGGCCGCGCTGTCGCAGGCGCTGCCCGACCCCGACGAGCCGGTGCTCGAGGCGGTCGCCGGCCCCGAGGGTGCCGAGCAGGCCACCGGTCCGCGTGCCGTCCCCGCCCACGGAGCCCCCGGAGGAGCAGAGCATGGGTGACGCCGAGATCATCCCGATCGGCACCCGCGGGCGCCCCGGTCGCGGCACGGGCAAGGCCCCGTCCTCGGCGGCCCGCAGCCTCGCCGGCGGTGGCGCCGGGAGCAAGGGCGCCTCCGGGCGGCCCGCCCAGCGGCGTACGTCGGAGGAGGTGGCGGAGCCGACCGCCCCCGAGGCGACCGAGGCCGACCAGGCCCCGGCCGCAGCCCCGCAGACCACGGTCCCCGAGCGACCCGCGGTCCGCACCCGGGACCGCCACGCCGGCGGGATCCCGGCCGCCGACCTGATGGCGGCGTTCCAGGTCGCGGCCCGCGAGGTCTTCGGCGAGGAGTGGGAGGTCCAGCTCGCCCGCTTCCTCGCCTTCCTGCGTCGCCGGGTCACCGGCAGCTACGTCGTCGACGAGTACGGCTTCGACCAGGAGATCACCCAGCGCTTCTTCATGGCCGCGCTGCGCCCGATCGCGCAGAAGTGGTTCCGCATCGAGGTCCGCGGCATCGAGAACATCCCCGCCGACGGCGGCGCGCTGGTGGTCTCCAACCACTCCGGCACCGTCCCGGTCGACGGCCTCATGACGATGGTCTCCATCCACGACCACGCCGGCCGCTTCCTGCGCCCGCTCGGCGCCGACCTCGTCTTCCGGCTGCCGATCGTCTCGACCATGGCCCGCAAGGGCGGCGCCACCCTGGCCTGCAACGAGGACGCCGAGCGGATGCTGCGCGGCGGCGAGCTCGTGGGCGTGTGGCCCGAGGGCTTCAAGGGCATCGGCAAGCCGTACGCCGAGCGCTACAAGCTCCAGCGCTTCGGCCGCGGCGGCTTCGTCTCGGCCGCGATCCGCACCGGGGTGCCGATCGTGCCGCTCTCGGTGGTCGGCGCCGAGGAGATCTACCCCCTCGTCGGCAACCTGCCCTCGCTGGCCCGGCTGCTCGGTGTGCCCTACATCCCGATCACGCCGACCTTCCCGCTGCTGGGCCCGCTCGGCCTGGTGCCGCTGCCCTCGAAGTGGCTGCTGGAGTTCGGCGAGCCGATCCGCACCGACGAGTACGACGAGGGCGCCGCCGACGACCCGATGCTCGTCTTCAACGTCACCGACCAGGTGCGCGAGACCATCCAGCAGACGCTCTACACCCTGCTGATGCAGCGGGAGTCGGTCTTCCGCTGACCTCGCCGGCCCCGCGGCCGTCAGGACCGCTGCCGGTGGGGTCGCGCGTGCGCCGACGCCCCACGGGGCCGTCGAGGGCGTGAGCCGCCGGGGCTACTTCTTCTTGTCGGCGTCGGGGGCGAGGAGGTCGTCGACCAGGTCGCCGACCGGGTCGAGCACCGGCTCGAGGAGGTCGGTCACCGGATCGCCGGAGCCCGGCCCCGAAGCAGGGGTGCTGCCGCCGAGGAGGCCACCGACGCCGCCGAGGGGCTCGTCGTCCTTGCCGCCTCCGGTGCCACCACCGGAGGTGTCGTCCTCGCCGCCGTCGGTCGAGGCGGGCGGGTCGAGCAGCGCCGGGCCGCTCGGGGGCGCCGTCGGGGACTGGCCCCCGTCGCCGGCGCCCGCGGACGGCTTGCCGGAGGGCTTGCCGCTGGGGCGGGCGGGCTCCCCGCCGTCAGCCGTCGTGGTGCCGCCGGTGGTGGGGGAGACCAGGGTGCCGACGGTCTCCTCGACCGCCTGCACCAGGAAGCTCGGGATGCGACCGATCTGCTCGCCGCCGCAGGAGGGGCAGAGCGAGAGCGCGGTCTGGGCGATCTGTGCCAGCAGCTCGCCGGCCTGGATCAGCGCCTCCTGGGCGACCGAGGGCAGGACCGCCGAGAGCTCCTCCAGCGCGGCGAGGCTCTGCGCGGTGAAGTCCTGGAGCTCCTCGATGGAGGACTCCGAGCCGGTCTCGGCGTAGTCGGCGAGCAGCAGGTCGGAGGCCTCGGTCGCCTGCGCGGCGAAGTCGGCGAGGGTCTGCTCGATCGCGACGATGTCCTGACCCTCCTCGGAGCGGGTCAGCTCGTCGACCTCGGCGAGCCGGCCGCGCGCGTTGGCCAGCAGCGAGGCGCCCCTGGCGGCGTCGTCGACGCGCACGCCGGTCTGGGCGTTCTCGAGCGCCCGCTTGAGCGGGTAGAGCACGTCACCGGGCAGTGCCGACTGGGCGGCCACGGCCATCGAGGTGGTGGCACCCACGAGGGCGACGCCGCCGACGGCGATGGCCAGCCGACGCTCGCGCGGGCTGCGGGTGGGGGTGATCGTGAGGCGCTGCGGAGCGGCCGGGGCGACCTGCACCAGCTCCTCGGCGGCCGCGGCCATCAGTCGCTCGCGGAGGTCGGCGACGAACTCGGGGCGGGCCGCAGGCGCGGGGGCCGTGCGCAGCGTGGCGACGACGTCGAGGAGCTCGGTGAAGCGCGCGTCCTCGACCCGGCGGCCCGAGGCGGCGGCCTCGACCAGGGAGTCTAACTCGTCGGCGCGTCGTCGCGCCGAGAACACGGGGCTCATCGCGGCAGTCCTGTCGTCGTGGTGTCGGTGGGGAGGGGGAGGTCGGCGCCCAGCGGCTCCGACATCCCTCCCAACGACCGGTCGACCACCAGGGTTACGGCGTGTGATCCACGAGTCATCGACGTGCGGTGCACGGTTCGGCCACAGCGCAGGGTGCTCATCGCAGGCCCTCCGGCATCAGCTTGGCCAGGTTGCGCACGCCGCGCAGCTGCAGCTGCTTGACCGCGCCGTCGCTGCGACCCAGGACGGCAGCGGTCTCGGCGATGCTCATGCCCTGCAGGAAGCGCATCACGAGGCAGTCGCGCTGCTCGTCGGGCAGCTCGGTGAGCGCCTTCAGCAGGATCTCGTTGGTGAGCCCGGCGAGCACCGTGGGCTCGGGGCCCTCGGTCGCGTCGTCGTGCTGGCCCATGTCCTCGGTGGTGAGCTCCAGGCGGGTGCGGCCCGCCTTGAAGTGGTCGGTGGCGAGGTTGCGGGCGATGGTCATCAGCCAGGCGCCGAAGTCCTTGCCCTGCCAGCGGAAGCTCTGCATCGAGCGCAGGGCGCGGAAGAAGGTCTCGGAGGTGAGGTCCTCGGCGAGCGCGGAGGAGCGGGTCCGGTAGAAGAGGAAGCGGTAGACCGAGGCCTGGTAGTGGTCGTAGAGCAGCCCGAAGGCGTCGCTGTCGCCCTGGCGGGCGAGCTCGACGAGGGCGATGAGGCGCTCGCGGTCGGCAGCGTCGTCCTCGGAGGAGGTGGCGAGGTCCGCGTCGCCGTACGCGCCACCAGGGCTGCCGGGGCTGCCGGCGAGCCGGGCGTCGTCGTCGGCCATCGCCTCGGTGAGCAGGCCGAGCAGCGAGCGGTGCGGGGCCGACGGCGTGGCGCCGGCCGCGACGAGGGCGGGTGAGAGACCCTGTCCGGGCCCCGGGAGCAGCCCGTCGAGGAGGGCGTGGGACACAGCGGTGCGCAGCGCGTCGAGCCCGCGCGCGACCCTCTCGGCGTTCACCGCCATGTGACCCTCCCGGTTCGCTCCCCCCAGTGGAGCCCCTCGAGGGTACGACGATCAGGCGGAGCGTGGAACACGTTCCGCGAAATCGGGTGCCCGCGCGGCTCGGCGTACGACTGTTCACGCAGGAGCGCGGTCCAGACCAGTCCTGGATCGTGACCGCTCCGTGATGTGGCGGTCGGACCTGTCAGTCCACTGCCAGGTCCTGGGCCGGTCCTCGGGACGGGTCCCCTCAGCGGCGCCGGCGCAGCGCGACGCCGGCCGCGACGGTGCCGCTCACGGCCCCGGCGGCCGCCCCGACGACGAGACCGGCACGGGCCGCCTTGCGTCCGGTGCGGTAGTCGCGGACCCGCCACCCCGCGGCCCGCGCGTGCGCCCGCAGCCTGCTGTCGGGGTTGATCGCGCAGGGGTCGCCGACGATCGAGAGCATCGGGACGTCGTTGTAGGAGTCGGAGTACGCCGAGCAGCGGGCCAGGTCCAGGCCCTCGCGGGCCGCGAGCGCCCTGACCGCCTCGGCCTTGGCCGGTCCGTGCAGCATGTCGCCGACCAGACGTCCGGTGTAGATGCCGTCCTGGTGCTCCGCGACGGTGCCCATCGCGCCCGTGAGCCCGAGGCGCTTGGCGATGATCTGGGCGATCTCGATCGGTGCGGCCGTCACCAGCCAGACCCGCTGCCCCTGGTCGAGGTGGAGCTGGGCCTGGGCGCGGGTGCCGGGCCAGATCCGGTGCGCCATCGCCTCGTCGAAGATCTCCTCGCTGAGCTCCTGGAGCTCGGTCACGGTGTGCCCGGCGATGAAGGCGAGAGCGGAGTTGCGCGCGTCGGCGACGTGCTCGGGGTCCTCCACGCCGACGATGCGGAAGTAGGCCTGCTTCCAGGCGGCACCCGCGATCTCGCGGGTCGTGAAGAACTTGCGGCGGTGCAGTCCCCGCGCCAGGTGGAAGATGCTCGCGCCCTGCATGATCGTGTTGTCCACGTCGAAGAACGCCGCCGCCTCGGGGTCCGGCGGGGTGTCCAGGGCGGCCTCGACCTCGGCGGCGGCGGCCGCGGCCTCGCCCGCGAGCACCGAGCGCTGCCGCAGGTCCGGGAGCGTGCGACGAGCAGGCGGCGGGGTCACGCCGCTCACCCTAGTCCCGGGACCCGGCGGATGTCGGGCCCACCGCGCCCCGCGCGACGTGGCGCTGTGCCAGGATCGAGCGCATGCCTGAGCAGCGACAGGAGGAGCCCGGGGCCACGCCCGGCGCGCCCACCGACCTCGTCGACCTGGTCGTCGCCGCGGCCGCCACGGTCCCGGGACGTGCCGCGCTGGTCGCGGACGGCACCACCCTGACCTGGGCCGAGCTCGACGAGGAGGTCGGGCGGGTCGCCCACGGGCTGTCCGCGGCCGGGGTCGTCGCCGGCCACCGGGTCGCGCTGGCCATGGCCAACCGTCCGGAGATGGTGGTCGGTTACCTCGCGGTGCTGCGGGTGCAGGCCGTCGCCGTGCCGCTCAACCCCCGTGCCACCGCCGACGAGCTCGCCCGCATGCTCGCCGACGCCGGCGCCCGGATGGTCCTCGCCGACACCGTGTCGGTCGCCGCGGTCCGCGCCGCGGTCGCCACGCTGGCCACCGCCCTCGAGGCCCGCGCCGGAGGCGACCGGGACGCCGACGCCGACGCCGACGCCGCCGCTGCCGCGGGCGGCGGCCTGCCCGCCGAGCTGCTCGCTCGCGCCGTCGTACCCCGGGTGGTGACGGTGGGCACCACCCTGCAGCCGGGCGAGCGGTCCTGGGACCAGCTGCGCGCCGACACCACCCGCGACCACCCCCAGCTGCCCGACCCCGAGAAGCTGGCCGTGCTGCTCTACACCAGCGGTGCGTCCGGGCGCCCGCGCGCGGCGATGCTCAGCCACCGTGCGCTGCTGGCCAACATCGAGCAGGCCGGTCGCGTCGAGCCCGCGATGATCCGCTCCGACGACGTCGTCCTGGGCGCCCTGCCGCTCTTCCACGTCTACGGCCTCAACGCCGTGCTGGGTGCGGTGCTGTGGCACCGGGCCACGCTGGTGCTGGTCGAGGCCTACGAGCCGGAGGCCGTGCTGGACCTGGTGGCCGAGCAGCAGGTCACCGTCCTGCCGCTCGCCCCGACCGTCATCGGCCACCTGCTCGGCTGTGACCGGCTCGCCGAGCGGCTGGCCTCGGTGCGCCTGGTGCTCTCCGGCTCCGCGCCACTGGACCCCGAGCAGGTCGAGGAGTTCGTGGCGGTGACCGGCATCGCCGTCCACCAGGGCTACGGCCTCACCGAGGCCGCGCCGATCGTGACCAGCACCCTGTGCGTGCCCCCCGGCGAGGACGGGCAGGTCGGTCGCCCCGAGCCGGGGTCGGTGGGCAACGCCCTGCCCGGCATCGAGGTGCGCCTGGTCGACGACCGCGGACTCGCGCCGGAGCAGGGCGACCCCGGCGAGGTCAGCATCCGCGGTGCCAACCTGTTCAGCGGCTACTGGCCCGACGGCGCCGAGGCCCCCGACGAGGACGGCTGGTGGACCACAGGCGACGTGGGGTTCCTGGCGCCCGACGGGCAGCTCTTCCTGGTCGACCGGGTGAAGGAGCTGGTCATCGTCAGCGGCTTCAACGTCTACCCCAGCGAGGTCGAGGACGTCGTCGGCGAGGTGCCGGGCGTCGCCGAGGTCGCGGTGATCGGCGTCCCGGACCCCGCCACCGGCGAGGCGGTCGTGGCGTACGTCGTCGCGCCCGGCCAGGAGCCCGAGGACGTCGTCGCGGCGGTGCGCGCGGCGTGCGGGACCCGGCTGGCCCGGTTCAAGCAGCCGAGCCGGGTCGAAGTCGTCGCGGAGCTGCCGCACACGGTGACCGGGAAGGTCCGCAAGGGCTCGCTGCGGGCGGCGGAGCGACGGCGGAACCTGGAGCTGCTGTGAGCGGCTCGGCGGCCCCGTCACCCCGCGTGCGGATCTACACGCGGCCCGGCTGCCACCTCTGCGACGACGCCCGCGCGGTCGTCGCGGCGGTGTGCGCGGAGCTCGGCGAGGAGTTCGACGAGGTCTCGATCGACGACGACCCCGCGCTGCAGGCCCGCTTCGGCGAGGAGATCCCGGTGACCTTCGTCGACGGTCGCCAGCACGACTTCTGGCGGGTCTCCGCCGACCGCCTGCGCGCCGCGCTGTCCGCGCCGCCGGGCTGAAGTCGTCGCCGTCGGCCGCTGCCGGCCCGCCCCCCGCGTGTGACCGGCCCCGTCGGCGTGCGTCGGCGGCGCACCCCGCGGGGGGATGAGCGCAGCCGTCGCGGCCCACCCCGGCCGGGTCCCGGACGTGGCCTGCGCCACGTGTGCTAGCAGGGGTCGCTGCCGGTTTGTTCTCGCGTTCACAAACTCCTACAGTGAAGGAGCCGTCGCGCCTTGCGGGGGGCCCGTTCCCCCCCGGTCGGACCTCGTCCGACCCACGCCCCGCGACCGCTGGCTGGAGAGCGAGCAGTGACCGAACGGACCCCCACCGAGGCGGCCAGGGACATCCCGGAGGCCACCGTCGCCCGGCTGCCCGTCTACCTCCGGGCCCTCACGTCCCTCGCCGAGGCCGGCACCGCGACCTGCTCCAGCGAGGAGCTGGCCGTCGCCGCGGGCGTCAACAGCGCCAAGCTCCGCAAGGACCTCAGCCACCTCGGCAGCTACGGCACCCGCGGGGTCGGGTACGACGTGGAGTACCTCCGCTACCAGATCGCCCGCGAGATCGGGGTGACCCAGGACTGGCCCGTGGTCATCGTCGGCATCGGCAACCTGGGGCACGCCCTGGCCAACTTCTCCGGCTTCCGCAGCCGCGGCTTCCGGGTCGTGGCGCTGCTGGACGCCGACCCGAGCCGGCACGCCGAGCAGGTCGCCGGTGTCGACGTGCGGCCCTTCTCCGACCTGACCGCGATCGTCGCCGAGCACGGCGTGGCGATCGGCGTGATCTCCACCCCGGCGCACGCCGCGCAGGACGTCGCCGACGCGATGGTCTCCGCCGGCATCCGCAGCATCCTCAACTTCGCGCCGGCGGTCCTGTCGGTGCCCCAGGGCGTCGACGTGCGCAAGGTCGACCTGTCGATCGAGCTGCAGATCCTCGCCTACCACGAGCAGCGCAAGGGTCCCGCGGGGCTCGAGGGCCGGCTGGAGGCACCCGCATGAGCGTCCTGATCGTGGGGGTCTCCCACAACTCCGCGCCCGTGTGGCTGCTGGAGCGCCTCGCCTCCCCGGGCGTCGACTCCGTGCACAAGCTGGTCACCGACGCGGCCGGGTGCGCCCACGTCGCCGAGGCGACGGTGATCTCCACCTGCAACCGCCTGGAGGTCTACGCCGACGTCGAGCGCTTCCACGGCTCGGTCGAGCAGCTCTCCACGCTGTTCGTCGAGCGCTCCGGCGAGTCCACCGAGACCCTGCTGCCCCACCTCTACGTCCACTACGACGACGGTGCGGTCGCCCACCTCTTCCAGGTCGCCGCCGGGCTGGACTCCATGGCGCTCGGTGAGGGCCAGATCCTCGGGCAGACCCGCGAGGCGCTGCGCGTGGGCCAGGAGCTCGGCACCGTCGGGCCCGCCCTCAACGTGCTCTTCCAGCAGGCGCTGCGGGTCGGCAAGCGCTCGCGCGCCGAGACCGGCATCGACCGCGCCGCGCCCTCGCTGGTGACCGCGGCCCTCGAGCGCGCCCGACCGACCATCGGCGACGTCGCCGGCCGCTCGGTCGCCGTGCTCGGTGCCGGTGCGATGGCCGGTCTCACGACCGCCACCGTGTCCCGCCTCGGCGCCGGCGACATCGTCGTCCTCAACCGCACCGCCGCCCGGGCCGAGCGGCTGGCCGCGGAGTACTCCGCCCGCCCCGCCCCGGTGGAGTCCCTGGGCTTCGAGCTCGCCGGGGTCGACCTGCTCATCACGTGCACCGGCGCGACCGGCACCCAGGTCAGCGCCGACCTCGTCCGCGAGGCGCGGCCCGACGGTCGCCCGCTGGCGATCATCGACCTCGCGCTGCCCCACGACGTCGACCCCGCCGCGGGTGAGCTGCCGGGCGTGCAGCTGGTCAACCTCGCGGACCTGGCCGCCAGCCAGCACGAGAGCGAGGCGGGTGCCGAGGTCGCGGCCGTCCGCAGCATCGTCACCGAGGAGGTCGCGGCCTTCCTGGCCGCCCGCCGCCAAGCCAGCGTCACCCCCACCGTGGTGGCCCTGCGCTCGATGGCCACCTCCGTGGTCGACGCCGAGATGAGCCGGCTCGACGGACGCCTCCCCGACCTCGACCCGGCCGTCCGGGCCGAGGTGCTCCACGCCGTACGCCGGGTGGCCGACAAGCTCCTGCACGAGCCGACCGTGCGGGTGCGGGAGCTGGCCAACGAGTCCGGTGCGGTCTCCTACGCCGCCGCCCTCGCCGAGCTCTTCGCGCTCGACCCCGACGCCGTCACGGCCGTGACCCGCCCGCCGGTCCCCGAGGAGCCCGCCCGATGACGTCCTCGACCCCGCAGCCGACCCCGGGCCCGACCCGGGGGGCCCCGCAGCACGTGCGCGTCGGCACCCGCCGCTCCCTGCTCGCCACGACCCAGTCCGGCCACGTCGCCGACATGGTCCGCGGCCTGGGCCTGACCACCGAGCTGGTCGAGATCACCACCGACGGCGACCGGTCGCAGGCATCCGGCGTGCCCCTGGCGGGCAGCTCCTCGACCGGGGTCTTCGTCAGCGCCCTGCGCGACGCGCTGCTGGCCGGCGAGGTCGACCTGGCCGTCCACTCGCTCAAGGACCTCCCCACCTACCCCTGCGACGGCGTGACCCTCGTCGTGGTGCCGCCCCGCGAGGACCCGCGCGACGTCGTCGTCGCCCGCGACGGGCTCACCCTGGGCGAGCTGCCGGTTGGCTCTCGGGTCGGCACCGGCTCCCCGCGGCGGGCCGCCCAGCTGCACGCCCTCGGCCTCGGTTTGGAGGTCGTGGGCATCCGTGGGAACGTCGACACGCGGATCCGCACGGTCCGCGACGGCCAGCTCGACGCGGTCGTCCTCGCCCGGGCCGGACTGGCCCGGATCGATCGGCTCACGGAGGCGACCGAGGTGCTCGATCCCCTGCAGATGCTGCCTGCCCCGGGCCAGGGGGCCCTGGCGGTGGAGTGCCGCAGCGACGACGTGGAGCTGCTCGCGGCCCTGGCCGTGCTCGACGACCCGCGCACCCGTGCCGCCGTCGACGCGGAGCGGGCGGTGCTGGCCACGCTCGAGGGCGGGTGCTCCGCACCGATCGGGGCGCTGGCCGAGGTCGTGGAGGGGGAGGACGAGGAAGAGCTGTGGGTGCGCGCGATCGCGCTGTCACCCGACGGGGCGCTCTCGGTGCGGATGTCCGCGACCGGGTCGCCCGCCGACGCCCACGGCGTCGGTGCCCGTCTGGGCGAGGAGATGCTCGCCGACGGGGCAGGACAGCTGGGCCAGCCAGGTCCGGCCATCGATTCAGGACAGGTGCCACACGCATGACCCGAGCGAAGACCTCCACCGCCACCGGCACGGAGACCGAGACCCCCGCCAGGACCCGCGCCGGCTGGGTGTCCTTCGTGGGCGCCGGCCCCGGTGACCCCGAGCTGCTCACGGTCCGCGCGGTCGACCTGCTGCGGCAGGCCGAGGTGGTCGTGACCGAGTCCCCCGAGCACGCCGAGCTCGTGCGCGTCGTCCGCGGGCTCGCCTCCGTCGACGACGAGGCGATGCCCGAGCTCGTTGACGGCGGCTTCGGCGAGGACGGTCAGCCGCTGACCCACGCCGCGCGCGCCAAGGTCGTGGTCAAGCACGCCAAGAAGGGCCCCATCGTGCGGCTCATGACCGGCGACCCCTTCACCTACGCCTCCGGCCCCGAGGAGGCGCAGGCCTGCGCCAAGGCCGGCGTCGGGTTCGAGATCGTGCCGGGTGTCTCCTCGGTCAGCGGCGTCCCGGCGTACGCCGGCATCCCGCTCACGACCAAGGACCACCGCGAGATGGCCGTGGTCACCTGCGACGGCACGGTCGACTGGAGCCGCTACGCCGACGACCGCACGCTCGTGCTGCTCTCCGGCGTGGGCCAGGTCGGCGAGATCGCCAAGCAGCTCGTCGCCGCCGGTCGGCCCGCCACCACCCCGGTCGCGGTGACCCGGGTCGGCACGACCACCGAGCAGGCCACCGTCACCACCACGCTCGAGCACGTCGCCGCCGACTGCCGCGCCGCGCGGATGGCCCCGCCGGCCGTGATCGTGGTGGGCAAGGTCGTCGACCTGCGCGAGACCCTGTCGTGGTTCGAGACCAAGCCGCTCTTCGGCTGGCGCGTCCTGGTGCCGCGCACCAAGGAGCAGGCCGGCTCGCTGTCGGCGGGCCTGCGCGGCTACGGCGCGGTGCCCGAGGAGGTGCCGACCATCTCGGTCGAGCCGCCACGCAACCCCCAGCAGATGGACAAGGCGGTCCGCGGCCTGGTCGAGGGCCGCTACGAGTGGATCGCCTTCACCTCGGTCAACGCGGTCAAGGCGGTGCGGGAGAAGTTCGAGGAGTACGGCCTGGACGCCCGCGCCTTCTCCGGGCTCAAGATCGCCGCGGTGGGCGACAAGACCGCCGCCGCCATCGCGGCCTGGGGCCTGCGCGCCGACCTGGTGCCCTCCGGCGAGCAGTCCGCCGCCGGTCTCCTCGAGGACTGGCCGGAGTACGACGAGCAGCTCGACCCGATCAACCGGGTCTTCCTGCCCCGCGCCGACATCGCCACCGAGAACCTCGTCGCCGGCCTGGTCGACCTGGGCTGGGAGTGCGACGACGTGACGGCGTACCGCACCGTGCGCGCCGCCCCGCCGGCCGCACCCGTGCGCGACGCGATCAAGACCGGCAAGTTCGACGCCGTCGTCTTCACCTCCTCCTCGACCGTGCGCAACCTGGTCGGCATCGCCGGCAAGCCGCACGCCTCGACGGTGATCGCGGTCATCGGTCCCGCCACGGCCAAGACCGCCGAGGAGCACGGCCTGCGCGTCGACGTCATGGCTCCCAAGCCCGACGTGGACGTCCTCGTCGACGCCCTCGCCGACTTCGGTGCCTCCCGCCGCGCCGCCCTCCTCGAGGCCGGCCAGGCCGTCACCAAGCCCTCGGACCGCAAGACCTCGGCCCGGCGTCGCAAGGCTGAGTGAGGCGCGGGCCGGGGGTAGTCCGAATCATTTCTGATGCCGAGCGCGAGCTGAGCATCACATCGGATTCGGAGTACCCCGGCTCGGCCCCGCCCGCCCCCGCCCACCCCGCCGGGCCCGCGGGGGCGGGGCGGACCTGACAGGATCGGTTGCGTGACCGAGCACCCGCTGCCCGCCCCCGTCATCCCGCCCCTGGTGCGTCCGCGCCGGCTGCGGACCACACCGGCCCTGCGCCGGATGGTCGCCGAGCAGCAGGTGCAGGCCCGCCAGCTGGTGCTGCCGCTCTTCGTGCGCGAGGGTCTCGACGAGCCGCGCCCGATCTCCTCGATGCCCGGCGTCGTCCAGCACAGCCGCTCCTCGATGCTGGCCGCGGTCTCCGAGGCCGCCGAGCTGGGTCTGGGCGGGGTGATGCTCTTCGGCATCCCCGAGTCCAAGGACGCGACCGGCTCGGGCGCCGTCGACCCCGGCGGGGTGCTCAACCTCGCGATCACCGACGTCGTCGCCGAGGTCGGTGACGCCCTCACGGTGATGAGCGACCTGTGCCTGGACGAGTTCACCGACCACGGCCACTGCGGGCTGCTCACCCACGACGGCCGGGTCGACAACGACAGGACGCTGGCGGCGTACGCCGAGATGGCCCGCGCCCAGGCGCACGCCGGTGTCGACATGGTCGGGCCCAGCGGGATGATGGACGGGCAGGTGAGGGTCATCCGCGACGCGCTGGACGCCTACGAGCACACCGACGTCGGGATCCTGGCCTACTCCGCGAAGTACGCCTCGGCGTTCTTCGGGCCCTTCCGTGAAGCGGTCGACTCCTCGCTCAGCGGGGACCGCAAGACCTACCAGCAGGACCCTGCCAACGGCCGTGAGGGCGTGCGCGAGGCGCTGCTGGACGTCGAGCAGGGCGCGGACATCGTCATGGTGAAGCCGGCGCTGTCCTACCTCGACGTCGTGCGGAAGGTGCGCGACGCGGTGGACGTGCCGGTGGCGGCGTACAACATCTCGGGGGAGTACGCCATGGTCGAGGCCGCCGCCGAGCGCGGCTGGATCGACCGCGAGCCGGCCATCCTCGAGGTGCTTACCTCGATCCACCGGGCCGGCGCCGACGTCATCCTCACCTACTGGGCCTCCGAGGCCGCGCGGCTGCTAAGTCGCTGAGCCCGAGCCGTCGAGCCTGAGCCGTCGAGCCCGAGCCGTCGAGCCTGAGCCGTCGAGCCCGGCCGTCGAGCCCGGCCGACGGGTGCACCCGGTCCCTCGACCGGTCCGCAACGGCCGACGGGCGGGCCCCCGTGCGGGGACCCGCCCGTCGGCGGTGTTGCGTGGTGGCCCTACTTGCCCATGTAGTCCTCGACGCACTGGTCGAAGGGGTCGCCCTGCTTGAGGATGTTGTCGATGTAGCCGTCGAGGGTGCACTGGAGCACCGCCTGGGCGTAGGAGAGGGTCTCGTCGACGACGGTGACGCCGGTGGTGGGCAGCGTCGGGAGCGGGACCTTGGGGCCGCCGGGGATGAGGCCGCCGCCGCCACCGCCACCGCCGCCGGTCACGGGGGTGCCGGGCTGCGGCGCGGGCTCCTCCGAGGGCTCCTCGGTCGGCTGCTCCGCGGACTCGGAGACCTCCTGCGAGGGCTGGCCGCCACCCTGGTTGCTGGTGTCGTCCTTGACCGGCGCCGGGGTGAACTTCGGGTCCGGGGCGATCATCGGGGCGGCCGAGACCGAGGTGGGGACCGAGGTGAAGTCACCCGAGGCGTAGGCGTCCATGATCGACAGGACCAGCTCGACGTAGTCGAAGGAGTTGTTGTAGCGGTAGACCGCCTTCTCCTGGCCGGCGGTGGTCGACAGGTCGTCGCCGCCGGAGCAGAGGTAGACCGCGGAGGCCAGGGCGGCGTCGTCGATGTCCTGGGGGTTGCGCTGGGCGTCGCCGTCGGCGTCCACGCCCACGACCGACCAGGTCGAGGGGATGAACTGCATCGGGCCTACCGCGCGGTCCCAGCGGGAGTCGTTGTCGAGCTGGCCGCCGTCGGTGTCGGAGATGGCGCGCGTGCCCTTGGTGCCGTCGAGCGGGATGCCGAAGATGCCCGGGGTGGCCACGCCGTCGTCGTCGAGGACGCTCCCGGCGTACCGACCGTGGTTGGACTCCACCCGGCCGATGGCCGCGACGAGCTGCCAGGTCAGGTTGCAGGACTTGTCCGCGGAGTTGATGACGGTCTCGGCGCGCTGGTAGGCGGCCAGGGCTGCGGCCGGGATCGCGGCGGTGGAGGCGCTCGAGACGACCTGGGCGGCCTTGCCGCCGGTCAGCTGGCCGGCCAGCGTGGAGGAGGAGACCGAGGCGGGGGCCTCGATGGCCTCGGACGGGACGGAGGTGCCGTCGGGCAGCACCGCGGGCGCCTGGTCGGTGCCGGCCGCGACGGTGGCGACCGTCGGTGCCGAGACCAGGCTCGCGGTCCATGCCGCCGACACGAGCGCCAGCGGCACGAGCGCGGTGCCCTTCTGCCAGCGTCCGGTGCGCTGTCCTGCCATGCTTCGTCTCCCCAGGTGTGTCTGTGCGGTCGGTGCTCCCTCAAGCACGTGTGTGACGGTCCTAACGAAGGGTGTCACGCCTGAGTTACGCCTGCACTGCGTTGTCTGCCAATCGGACAACTAGCCTGCCCGCCACCTATGACGGCGAAACGGCCTGTCGGTGCGGGAGATGAGCCGTGGTCTGGACCACTCGGGGCTCCGGGTGGTCGAGGGGACGTCCGGGCCAGGCCCGCGACCGACCCGGCCGACGGGCGTGACGTGGCCCACCGCACGCCGCCCCGACTGGGGTGGCGCCCGGTGCTCGGGGATGATGAAGCAGTGAGCACCTTCGAGCGCCCGGACGCAGCCCCCGCCTCCCGAGCACTGATGCAGCGTGCCCACGCGGTGACCCCGGGCGGGGTCAACTCGCCGGTCCGCGCGTTCAACGCGGTCGGCGGTTCCCCGCGCTTCATCCGCTCCGCGTCCGGCCCTTGGCTGACCGACGTCGACGGCAACCGGTACGTCGACCTCATCTGCTCGTGGGGGCCGATGCTCCTGGGGCACGCCCACCCGGAGGTCCAGGCCGCGGTCCAGGCCGCGGTGGCCCGGGGCACGTCGTACGGCACCCCGACCGAGCCCGAGGTCGAGCTGGCCGAGGAGATCGTGGCCCGCACGTCGGTGGAGCGGGTCCGCTTCGTCTCCTCCGGCACCGAGGCCACCATGTCGGCGATCCGGCTCGCCCGCGGCTTCACCGGTCGCGACGTGGTCGTGAAGTTCGCCGGCTGCTACCACGGGCACGTCGACGCGCTGCTGGCCTCGGCCGGCTCCGGCCTGATCACCTTTGCGCTCCCCGGCACCCCGGGCGTCCCGGCCTCCTCGACCGAGCTGACGCTGGTGCTGCCCTACAACGACCGCGCGGCCGTCGAGCAGGTCTTCGCCGAGCACGGTGACCGGATCGCCTGCCTGGTCACCGAGGCCGCCCCCGGCAACATGGGCGTCGTCCCGCCCGACCCCGGCTTCAACAACTTCCTCGCCGAGACCTGCGCGGAGCACGGAGCGCTCTTCGTCTCCGACGAGGTGATGACCGGCTTCCGCGTCACACGCGAGGGGCAGTGGGGCCTGGATGGCAGGCCCGAGGGCTGGCGCCCCGACCTGGTCACCTTCGGCAAGGTGATGGGTGGTGGCTTCCCGGCCGCGGCCTTCGGCGGTCGTGCCGACGTGATGTCCCACCTCGCGCCGGAGGGGCCGGTCTACCAGGCCGGCACGCTCTCCGGGAACCCGATCGCCACGACCGCCGGCCTGGCCACGCTGCGGCTTGCGACGCAGGACGTCTACGACCACATCGGCAGCGCGGCCGACACCATTAAGGCCGCCGCCACCGAGGCGCTGAGCGCCGCCGGCGTCGCGCACACCGTGCAGTCCACCGGCACGATGTTCTCCGTCTTCCTCTGCGAGGGTCCGGTGCGCGACTTCACCGACGCCTCCCGCACCGACACCACGGCGTACGCCGCGTTCTTCCACTCCATGCTCGACGCGGGTGTCTACCTGCCGCCGTCGGCGTACGAGGCCTGGTTCCTGTCCTCCGCCCACGACGAGGAGGCCGTGCAGACGGTGCTCGACGCCCTGCCCGCTGCCGCCCGTGCGGCCGCCGCCGCTGGAGGTGCCGCGTGACCAGCGAGACGATCGTCCACCTGCTGCGCCACGGCGAGGTCCACAACCCCGACGGCATCCTCTACGGCCGGCGCGACGGGTTCCACCTCTCCGACCTCGGCCGCCGGATGGCCGAGCGGGTCGCCGACACCATCGCCGACCGGGACATCGTCCACCTGGTCACGTCCCCGCTCGACCGCACCCGCGAGACGATCGCGCCGCTGGCGGCCGTGCGCGGGCTCGAGGTGCACGCCGATCCCCGTGTCATCGAGTCGACCAACGTCTTCGAGGGCGAGACCTTCGGGGCCGGCAGGAGCGCCCTGAGGAAGCCCAGCGCCTGGCGCCATCTGTGGAACCCCTTCCGGCCCTCGTGGGGCGAGCCCTACAAGCAGGTCGTGGCCCGGATGACCGAGGCGCTGCAGGACGCCCGCGCCGCGGCCGAGGGCCACGAGGCCGTGGTCGTCTCCCACCAGCTGCCCATCTGGATCACCCGGCTCTCCCTCGAGGGCCGCCCCTTCCTCCACGACCCGCGCAAGCGCCAGTGCACGCTCTGCTCGCTGACCTCGATCCACTTCCGCGGCGACCGGATCACCTCGCTGACCTACTCCGAGCCGGCCGGCGACCTGATCCCCGTCGGCGACAAGGGCGCGCCGTTCTCCGCCGGAGGCGCCCCCGAGGAGCGCCGTCCCTGACATGCGCCGCACCCCCCGGACCCTGCTCGCCGCCGTCCTGCTGCCTGCCTCGCTGTTGCTGGCCGGCTGCTCCGACCTCGTCGGCACCGGCGAGCTCGACTACGTCCCCGGCAACGGCGGCGTCGTCGAGTTCGACGCCGAGGACCGCCAGCCGCCGGTCGAGCTCGGCGGCGAGACGACCACGGGCGAGGAGTACACCTTCACGCCCGGGACGGTCACCGTGGTGAACGTCTGGTGGAGCGGCTGCGGGCCGTGCATCAAGGAGATGCCGATGCTCACCGAGCTCTACGACGCCTACGACGGCGACGTGGACTTCCTCGGCATCAACATCCAGGACACCAGCGCCGCCAACGCCCGGGCGTTCGAGATCGACCGCGAGGTCGACTACCCCTCGATCTACGACCCCAACGGCAACGCCCTGCTCGCCTTCACCGGCCGCACGGCGCCACGTGCGACCCCGACCACCCTGGTGCTGGACGAGGACGGCGTCGTGGTCTCGCTGATCAACGGCGAGATCCCGAGCCGCACCACCCTCACCGACCTGGTCGAGGACGCCGGCGGCCCGCCCGCGCCCCCGCCCGCCACGTCCACCTCCGAGGACGCCTCCGGGGAGCCTTCCGGGAGCACCGATGGGTGAGTGGCTCGAGGCCACGACCCTGTCCGGGTCGTTGGTGCTGGCCGTCCCGGTGGCCGTGCTCGCCGGGCTGGTCTCCTTCTTCTCCCCGTGCGTGCTGCCGCTGCTGCCGGGCTACCTCTCCTACGCCACGGGCCTGTCGGGCGCCGACCTCGCCTCCGGCGAGGTGCGCCGGGGCCGGATGGTCGCGGGGTCGGTGCTCTTCGTCCTCGGTTTCACCGTCGTCTTCGTCATCCTGGGTGCGGCCGTCGGCGGCATGCGCACCTGGCTGCTGGTCAACAAGCAGGCCCTCGACGTCGGGCTCGGGATCTTCTCGATCGTGCTCGGGCTGGCCTTCATCGGCGTCTTCGCCAAGGCCCTCCCCTGGCTCCAGCGCGACCTGCGCATCCACAAGGTGCCCGCGGTCGGCCTGGCCGCCGCCCCGGTCCTCGGCTTCCTCTTCGGCCTGGGCTGGACCCCCTGCATCGGCCCGACCCTGGGCGTGATCCTCGGCCTGGGGTACGACGAGGGCACGGCCGGGCGCGCCGCGCTGCTGCTGGCCTTCTACTCCCTGGGCCTCGGCGTGCCGTTCGTGCTGGCGGGCTTCGCCTGGCGCCGCGCCCTCACGGCCGTCGCCTTCGTGCGTCGGCACCAGCAGTGGGTGACCAGGACCGGTGGCGGCATGCTCGTCCTGGTCGGCGTGCTGCTCGTGACGGGGCTGTGGGACCAGGCCGTGACCTGGATCCAGATCCAGCTCGTCAGCGACTTCGAGGTGGCCGTGTGAGCACCGACCAGCAGCAACGCCCCGCCGCGGCACCCGACCCCGGGGTCCGCCGCGCCGGCGAGCTCGACGCCCGCGAGCTGGGCCGCTACGTGTGGCGCCAGCTGACCTCGATGCGCACCGCCCTCGTGCTCCTGCTGCTGCTCGCGCTCGCCGCGGTGCCCGGCTCGATCATCCCGCAGGAGAGCGTCGACTCCTTCGGCGCGCGGCAGTGGAAGGAGCAGCACGAGACGCTCACGCCGATCTACGAGCGGCTCGGGCTCTTCGACGTCTACGGCTCGGCGTGGTTCGCGGCCGTCTACGTCCTGCTCATGGTCAGCCTGGTCGGCTGCATCCTGCCGCGCACCAAGCACTACTGGCGCGCGGCCCGCGCGGTCCCGCCCCGGGCACCCCGCCACCTCGACCGGCTGCCCGACCACACGTCGTACGTCGTCGCGGCGACGCCGGAGCAGGTGCTCGAGGCCGCCCGCGCCGAGCTGCGCCGTCGGCGCTACCGGCTGCGGCCGGCCCAGGACGGCGAGGAGCTGACGGTCGCCGCCGAGCGTGGCTACCTCCGCGAGGCCGGCAACCTGCTCTTCCACCTCTCGGTGATCGTGGTGCTGGTGGGCTTCGCCATGGGCGGGCTGCTCGGCTACAAGGGCGGCGTGATCCTGCTGGAGGGCCAGGGCTTCTCCAACAACCTCACGCAGTACGACGACTTCGTGCCCGGCTCGCTGTTCACCGCCGACGAGATGGAGCCCTTCTCCTTCGACGTCGACCGCTTCGACGTCGAGTGGCTGACCGAGGGGCCGGGGCAGGGGCAGGCCCAGGGCTTCGAGGCCGGTCTGACCTACCGCACCGCCCCCGGCGAGCAGGACCGCACCTACGACCTGCGGGTCAACCACCCGCTGCGGATCGGCGACAGCGAGGTCTTCCTCGTCGGCCACGGCTACGCGCCGGTCATCACGGTGCGCGGCGGCGACGGCGAGGTCGCCTACTCCGGCCCGACGGTCTTCCTGCCCCAGGACGCCAGCTTCTTCTCCTTCGGCGTCGTCAAGGCGCTGGCAGCCGAGCCGCAGGCGATCGGGCTGGAGGGGTTCTTCTACCCCTTCTTCGCCAGCGTCGACGGCGACCCCTTCAACGTCATGGGCGACGACCAGAACCCGGTCGTCTCGGTCAACGTCTACACCGGCGACCTCGGCCTGGAGGACGGCGAGTCCCAGTCGGTCTACATCCTCGACAAGGAGAACGCCACGCAGCTCGAGCGTGAGGACGGCCGACCGCTGCGGCTGGACCTCGCCGTCGGCGACACCGTCGAGCTGCCCGACGGCCTGGGGTCGGTGACCTTCGAGTCGGTCACGCCCTGGGTGCGCGTGCAGGTCAGCCAGACCCCTGGCAAGGGCATCGCCCTCGGCGGCGTGGTGCTGGCGCTGGTGGGCCTGTGCGGCTCGCTGTTCATCCGGCCCCGGCGCGTGTGGCTGCGCGTCGCCGCCGTGCCCGACGGCGAGGACGGCGGCGGCACGCGCGTCGACCTCGCCGCCCTGGACCGCTCGGGTGGTGGCGACACCGCCGCCGTGGTCGACGACCTGCGCCTGGCTATCGTGGAGGCGCTCCACCCCACACAGGAGGACCGATGACGCAGACCGCCTGGGAGGCGCTCTCGAACCAGGCCATCGCCGCTGCCGGCGTGGTCTACTTCCTCGCCCTGCTCGCCCACCTGGCCGAGTGGTCGCTGCTGCGCAAGGTGCCCGTGGAGGCCACGGCCCGGTCCGAGGCGCGCGAGCCGGTCGCCGTGGGTGCCGGAGCACCGGTCGACCCGCCGGTCTCCGTGACCCCCGACGAGCGCACGACGGAGCGGGTCGCGATGTCGGCCCGCCTCGGTCTGCTGCTCACCGTGCTCGCCGCCGCGGTCCACCTGGTGGCGCTGGTCGCCCGGGGCATGGCCGCCGAGCCCGCCCGCGTGCCGTGGGGCAACATGTACGAGTTCACGATCTCCGGCACCTTCGTCGTCGCTGCGCTCTACCTCGCCACGCGCAAGCGTTTCGGCCTCGCGTGGATGGCCCCGATCGTGGTCGGCGTGGTCCTGGCGCTGCTGATGGTCGCCGTCATCTGGCTCTACCAGCCCGTCGGTCCGCTGCGCGAGGCGCTGAACTCCTACTGGCTGGTCATCCACGTCGTCTCCGCGATCATCGCCACCGGCGCCTTCACCCTCGGCGGCATCGCCTCGACGCTGTTCCTGCTCAAGGACCGCGCCGAGCGTCGTGGGACGGCCACCGCCACGGGCTACCTCGCCCGGGTGCCCTCGACGGCCGTGCTGGACCGGGTGTCCTACCGGATGCACGCCTTCGCCTTCCCCGTGTGGACCTTCGCCGTGCTCATCACCGGCCCGATCTGGGCTCACGAGGCCTGGGCGTCCTACTGGTCGTGGGACCCCAAGGAGGTCTGGGCCTTCATCACCTGGGTCGTGTACGCCGCCTACCTCCACGCCCGCGCCACCGCCGGCTGGAAGGGCCGCAACGCCGCGATCCTCGCCCTCGTCGGCATGGCGACCCTGTGGTTCAACTTCATCGGCATCAACTACTTCTCCACCTCCTCGATGCACTCCTACGCCGACGCGGCGGTCATCGCGCCGGCGGAGGTCCCCGTCGTCGACTGACCGTCGACCGACCCGGGCCGGGCTCCCGGCACCGCTCCACCCGACCAGCGGCCGGCCACCTCGGTGGCCGGCCGCTGGCGTGCGTGGGGGCATGTCTGGGGACGTGGGCCGTGGAGGTGGCCGCGCTGCTGGCGCGCCTGCACCACGGCGCCCAGCGGCTGGACCGGATGGTGGCCAACCTCCTGCTGCACGCGACCTCCCGCGACCGGGCGCTGCAGCACCTCATGGACAACCTGGTCGGCAACGCAGTGAAGTTCGTGCCTGCCGGTGTCGAGCCGCGCGTCGTCGTGAGCGGGACCCAGGCCGGCGGCGTCGTGGACGTGACCGTGACCGACAACGGCATCGGCATCCCGGTGGGCATGCGCGAGCAGGTCTTCCAGCGCTTCGAGCAGGTGCCCGGCACGGGACTCGGCGGCACCGGGATGGGCCTGTCGATCTGTCGCACCATCGTGCAGCGCCACGGCGGCAGGATCACCGTCGGTGACGGTCCCGACGGGGTCGGGACCAGCTTCAGGGTCCGTCTCCCCGCGGCGGGGTGACCAAGGACCCTGAGGCCGTCCGGAGTCCCTCCGGGAGGATGGGAGGAGGGAGCGGGGGTCGGGGTCGCGGGCTAGGAGCCCGCAGGACCGTCCTCCTCCTCGCCGTGCGGCTTGCGCCGGTCGAGGTCGCGCAGGAAGTCCTCGTCGTCGTCGGGTGCGATGACCCGGGGCCTCGGCGGCTTGGGCGGCCGCTTCGGACCACCCCTGCCGAGGGACCTGCCCAGCGCGGACGCACCGCCTTGGGACGCCCGTACGACGAGGTAGACCGCCACCGCGACCAGCGCCACCACGAGCAGGATCTTGAGCACGCCTCCACTGTAGGTCGCGCCCGGTGAGGGCGACCGCGGTCGCGGGCCACCCCAGGCGCCGGCCGGGCCCGCCGGCGCGAGCGCACGCGTGGGGCTACCCCGGGGCCCGACTACCCTGGAGCCCGTGAAGGAGTTCGTCGTCTACACCGGTCTGCGCATCCTGCTCTTCGTCGCCTCCCTCGGCGTGGTCCTGGGGATCTGGGTGCCCCTCGCCGGCGAGGCCAACCTGCTGTGGGCCTTCGTCATCGCCCTGGTCGTCAGCGGCGTCGGCTCCTACTTCCTGCTCAACGGTCCCCGCGAGGCGCTCGCCCAGCGGGTCGACGCCCGGGCGCGCGCGGCCACCAGCCGCTTCGAGGAGATGCGCGCCAAGGAGGACCAGGACTGACCGACTCCTGGGCCCGCCGAGCCGGCGCGTTGTTCCGGAAGGATCCGCCCGCTCGGCCACGTGACCGCGGCCCCGGCCAGGCGAGGTCGGGTCAGGTCAGACCAGGAGGAGCGGTACGCCGGCCAGCACCGCCCAGACCAGCTGGGCCACCCCGGTCGACTGGAGCACCGGCACCAGCGCGGGCCCCGTGGCTCCACCCAGGACGGTCCGCAGCCCCGGCAGCGCCGGCAGCACGAAGCCGAGCCCCAGCAGGGCCCAGCCGCTCGTGGTGAGGGCCAGCCCGACCACGGCCGCCCCGGCGGCGGCCACGAGCCCGGCGTACAGGCCCCGGGTGGCGCGGTCGCCGAGCAGCACCGCGAGGGTGCGCTTGCCCGCCAGGGTGTCGGTCGGGATGTCGCGCAGGTTGTTGACGACCAGGATCGCGCAGGCCAGCGCCCCGATGCCGATGGCCGCCCACAGGGCGGCGACCTCCCACGTGCGGGTCTGGACGTAGGTCGTGCCGACGACCGCCACCAGGCCGAAGAAGACGAAGACCATGACCTCGCCGAGACCGAGGTAGCCGTAGGGGCGCGCGCCGCCGGTGTAGAACCAGCCAGCCGCCACGCAGACGGCGCCGACCGCGACCAGCCACCAGGCGGTGGCCGCGGCGAGCGCCAGGCCGGCGACCGCGGCGACCCCGAAGGAGAGGAACGCCGCGCGCTTCACCGCGGACGCGCTCGCCGCGCCGGAGCCGACCAGCCGCATCGGACCGACCCGGTCGTCGTCGGTGCCCCGCACTCCGTCGGAGTAGTCGTTGGCGTAGTTCACGCCCACCTGGAGGGCCAGGCTCACGACCAGGGCCAGGGCCGCCCGCCACCACACCGGCTCGGCGACGTACGCCGCCACCGCGGTGCCTGCGAGCACCGGGGAGACCGCCGCGGGGAGGGTCCGGGGCCGCGAGCCGGCCAGCCACTGTCCAGGAGTCGCCACGAGGGGCCATTCAACACGCACGTCCTAGGAGCCTGCTGGACAAGGCGGCCATCACGGCGCGCAGCAGGCCGGATCGTCCAGCAGTCTCCTAGGCTCGGGGCCATGGACCTCACGGGGAGCACGGCCGAGGCCGTGCGCGCCCTCACGGGTTGGTTGGAGCGCGACGACGACGAGCCGCTCGTCATCGCCACGTCCGGCTCGACCGGGCGGCCCAAGCGGGTCGTCCTGGGCCGGGAGGCGGTGCTGGCCTCGGTGCGGGCCAGCCGGTCGCGCGTCGGGGCGGAGGGCGCCTGGCTGCTGACCCTGCCCGCGACGTACGTCGCCGGCGCCCAGGTGGTGGCCCGTTCCTGGCTCGCCGGGCACGCGCCAGTGCTGGCCGAGGAGCACGGTTCGTTCGCCGAGGCGACCGCCGCGCTGATGCGCGCCCACCCGACCGCGGACCGCTTCACCTCGCTCGTGCCGACCCAGCTGCACCGGATGCTCGGCGGCGGCGACGGCGGCGGCGACGGCGACGGGGGCCGGCCCGCGCACAGCACCCCCGACGACGTCTGGGCGCTGCGCACCTTCCACACCGTCCTGCTCGGCGGCGGGCCGGTCGACCCCGCGCTGCGGGCGCGGGCCGAGGCGGCCGGGGTGCGGGTCGTGGCGACGTACGGCGCGGCCGAGACGGCGGGCGGCTGCGTCTACGACGGGCACCCGCTCGACGGGGTCGCCGTCGCGCTCGGGCCCTCGGGGCGGATCCGGCTGGCCGGGCCGACGCTCTTCAGCGGGTACGACGGCGACCCGGCGCTCACCGCCGAGGTCCTCGTCGACGGTTGGTTCCACACTGCCGACGCCGGGCGCCTCGACGACGATGGGCGGCTGCACGTGCTGGGCCGGGTCGACGACGTGGTCGTGACCGGCGGCGTCAACGTGCCGGGTCCCGCCGTCGCGGCGCGGCTGCGCGAGCACCCCGACCTGCTCGCCGCCGAGGTGCTGGGCGTCCCCGACGAGGAGTGGGGCCGCCGGCTGGTCGCCTTCGTCGTCGCGCGGTCGCCCGGCCGGGTCCCCTCGACCCAGGAGCTGCGCGACTGGGTGGCCGAGCAACGACCGCGCTCGTGGGCGCCGCGCCAGGTCCTCGCGGTGCCGGAGATCCCGCTGCTCGCCAACGGCAAGCCCGACCGGGTCGCGCTGGTCGCGCTGGCGGGGGAACCGTCGTGAGGATCGTCTCGATCCCGATGCGCACCCGCTTCCGGGGCATCACCGTCCGCGAGCTCGCGCTCGTCGAGGGCGCGACGGGGTGGGGGGAGTGGAGCCCCTTCCTGGAGTACCCGCCCGAGGTCGCCGAGCCCTGGCTGCGCTGCGCCGAGGAGGCGGCGGCCGGGGACTGGCCCGACCCGGTGCGCGACTCGGTCCCCGTCAACACCACGGTGCCGGCCGTCGGCGCCGAGCAGGCGCACGCGCTGGTCGCAGCGTCCGGTTGCCGCACCGCCAAGGTCAAGGTCGCCGAGCCCGGGCAGGCCGAGGGCGAGGACGAGGCCCGGCTCGAGGCGGTCCGCGACGCCCTGGGCCCCGACGGCGCGGTGCGGATCGACGTCAACGGCCTGTGGGACGTCGACACCGCGCTGCGCCGGTTGCCGGTCCTCGACCGCGCGGCCGGCGGGCTGGAGTACGTCGAGCAGCCGTGCACCGAGGTCGCCGACCTCGCCGTCGTACGACGTCGGCAGCACGTGCCCGTCGCGGCCGACGAGTCCATCCGCCGGGCCGCGGACCCCTACCTCGTGCGCGACCTCGAGGCCGCCGACGTGGCCGTGCTCAAGGTGCAGCCGCTGGGCGGGGTGCGGGCGTGCCTGCGGATCGCGGAGGACATCGGGCTGCCGGTCGTCGTGTCCTCGGCGCTGGAGTCCTCCGTCGGCATCGCCGCCGGGGTGGCGCTGGCCGCGGCGCTGCCCGAGCTGCACCACGCCTGCGGCCTGGCCACGGTGTCGCTGCTGACCGACGACGTCGTCGAGCAACCGTTGCTCCCGGTCGACGGGGCGCTGCCCGTGGGCCGACCGGTCGTCGTGCCCGCGGCCCTGGACCGGCTGGGCGCCGCACCCGACCGGGTGGCGTACTGGGAGGCACGGCTGGCCGCGGTGCGGGCGCTGCGGCAGGATCGCCGCTCGTGACCGCCGACCCCCAGGAGCTCGAGCCCAGCACCGCCACCGCCCGGGCCGTGGTCACCGCACTGCTCGACGCCGGGGTCCGCGACGTCGTCGTGGCGCCCGGGTCGCGCAACGCCCCGCTCTCCTTCGCCCTCTGGGACGCTGCGCGAGCCGGCCTGCTGCGGCTCCACACCCGCATCGACGAGCGCTCTGCCGGCTTCCTGGCCCTGGGTCTGGCCAAGAACGGCGCCCGCGCCGCGGTCACCTGCACCTCCGGGACGGCCGTGGCCAACCTCCACCCGGCGGTGCTCGAGGCCGCCCACGCGGGGGTCCCGCTGCTCGCGGTGACCGCCGACCGACCCGCCCGGCTCCGGGGCACGGGAGCCAACCAGACCACCGACCAGGCCGGGGTCTTCGGCCCGCTGGTGCCCCACCGCGACCTCGGCCCGGGGGAGGAGGTGCCGCCGCTGGACGGCCTGCTGCACCTCAACGTCCGCTTCGACGACCCGCTCGTCCCGGCACGGCCGTGGACGGACCTGCCCGGGGTCGAGGACCCGCCGCGGGTCAAGCACGCCTGGCGCGGACGCCACCTCGACCTGCTCGACCCCGGGCCGCGCACCGTGGTCGTCGCCGGGGACGACGCCGGCCCGCCCGCCCGGGTGCTCGCCGAGCGCGCCGGGTGGCCGCTGCTGGCCGAGCCCAGCGCCGGGTGCCGCACCGGCACCCACCCCGTCCGCACCTACCGCCTGCTCCTCGCCACCGACCTCGCCGACCGGGTCGAGCGGGTCGTGGTCATGGGTCACCCCACGCTCTCGCGCCCGGTGCAGGGGCTGCTCTCCCGCGAGGACGTCGAGGTGCTCTCGGCACCCACCCCCGGCGTCTGGGCCGCGCGGCCGTTCCGGGTCGACCGAGAGCTGGTCTGGGGCGAGCCGCACCCCGGGCAGCAGGCCGGTGACCCCGCCTGGCTGGAGGAGTGGCGCACCGCCGACCGCTCCGTCTCCGCCCAGCTCGACCGGCTGCTGGCCGACGAGCCGGACCTGACCCCGCACGAGGTCGCGGGGGCGGTCGCTGCCGCCGTACCTCCCGGGGGGCTGCTGGTGGTCGGTCCCTCCAACCCGGTCCGCGACCTCGACCTCATGGTCGCCGGGTGGGCCGTCGGCGACCGCCGCAAGGTGCTCGCCAACCGCGGGCTCGCCGGGATCGACGGCGTGGTCTCCACCGCGATCGGTGCCGCGCTCGCCCGCCCCTGGTCCTCCCGGGCGATCGCGCTCGTGGGCGACGTGACGTTCCTCCACGACGCCAACGGCCTGGTCCTCGGGCCCGACGAGCCGCGCCCCGACCTGACGATCGTCGTGGTCAACGACGACGGCGGCTCGATCTTCGCCGGGCTCGAGCAGGGCGACCCCGCGCACGCCGACCGCTTCGAGCGGGTCTTCGGCACCCCTCACCACGTCGACCTCGCGGCCCTCTGCGCCGCCACCCGCACGCCCCACTGGCGCGTGGAGTCGCTGCCCGAGCTCCAGCAGGCCCTGGCCTCCCCGAACGGCGGCCTCGAGGTCGTCGAGGTCCGGGTGCGCCGCGACAACCGCCGCGACCTCGACGCCCGCATCCGCGCCCTCCGCCCCTGACCCGTCGCGAGGTTGCGCGCGACCCGTCCCTCAGCCCCCGAGCACGTCCTCGAGCCGCAGCGGCGCCCGGCCGAGGACCCGCTCGACGTCGTCGGTGACCCGGGCGCACGAGCCGTCCCGGATCGCGAGGTAGGTGCTGACCCAGGCGGCGAGCTGCCACTCCTCCGCCTCGGGGTACGCCGCCCGCCGGGAGTCCCACGCCTCCTGCTCGGTCTCGTCGGCGAAGACCAGGTCCCTGCCCAGCACCCGGCCGGCGCGCTCCGCGACCTCGGCGAGGGTCAGCGCCTCCGGTCCCGTGAGCTCGTAGGTGCGACCCGCGTGCTCCGCCGGTGCGCGCAGCACGGCGGCGGCGACCGCGGCGACGTCCGACCGGGCCACGGCCGCGACCCGTCCCGTCCCGGCCGGTCCCCGCAGCACCCCGGAGGAGTCCGCGAAGTACGGCAGCACGTCGAGGTAGAAGGAGTCGCGCAGCAGCGTCACCGCCATCCCGGAGGCCGCCAGCGCCTGCTCGGTGTCGTGGTGGTCGCGGGCCAGGGTGAAGGTCGCGTCGGGTGCCGCCCCCTGGAAGCTCGTGTAGACGACGTGCTGCACCCCGGCCTCGGCGGCGGCGGCCACGAACGTGCGGTGCTGCGCCCGGCGGTCGGCCGACTCCGACCCCGAGACCATGAGCAGCGCCTCGACCCCGCGCAACGCCTCGCGGGCGCCGGCGGGGTCGGCGTAGTCGCAGCGCCGCACGTCGGTGTCCACCGCCGGGGCCCGAGCGGGGTCGCGGGCCAGCAGCCGCAGGTCCAGCCGCATGTCCGCGCCGGCGAGCAGCCGCACGACCTCGCCGCCCACGGCCCCCGTCACCCCGGTGATCCCGATCGTCCCTGCCATGCGCCCTCCTCGGCTGCCACGCCCGGCCGGGCGCTCAGCCCAGCATCGTGTGCAGCGCCAGTCCGGCGATCACCCCGGCGGCGAGCAGCCCCGTGACCAGGCGGCCGCGCGATCCGGTGACCGCGCGACCCAGCCCCGACCCGGCAGCTACCAGGAACAGCTGCGCGGCGACCGCCCCGACAGGGACAGCGATGGCCCAGCCGGTGACCAAGCCGGACAGCACCACCTCGCGCACGAGCGGCATCCTGACCCACGCGCGCGTCGTGCACCCAGCCGTTTACCGTGGGCCGCATGCGCCTGACCAAGTTCGGCCACGCCTGCGTCCGCGTCGAGCACGAGGGCACGACGGTGGTCATCGACCCCGGTGCGTTCACGGCCCCCGAGGCCGTCGACGGCGCCGACATCGTGCTCGTGACCCACGTGCACGCCGACCACTGGACCCCCGAGCAGCTGCGCCGCGCGGACGCGCCGGTGCGCACGATCGGCGAGGTCGCGGACGCGATCGCCGCGCAGGCACCCGACCTGGCCGAGCGGGTCGAGCGGGTGCGACCCGGCGACTCCTTCGCCGCCGGCCCGATCGGCGTGGAGGTGGTCAACGAGCACCACGCGGTGATCCACCCCGACTACGACCGGGTGCACAACTCCGGTTACCTGCTGGACGTCGGCGGCACGACCCTGTTCCACCCCGGCGACGCCCTCGACGGCCCGGGCCGGCCCGTCGACCTGCTGCTGGCGCCGGTCTCGGCGCCGTGGCTGAAGATCTCCGAGGCGATCGACTTCGCCCTGGCCGTCGGCGCCGCGCGCACGCTGGCGATCCACGACAAGGTCTACTCCGAGCTGGCTCTCGGCATGGCCGACGGCCACCTGCGGACCTTCCTTGAGCCCCGGGGCCAGGAGTACCTCCGGCTGCCCGACGGCTCGGACCTGTAGCCGCGCCCGGTCCCGGCCGAGCCGTCAGCTGTGAACCGCTGAGCCGTCGGCGGTGGCCGCACCGGGGCAGGAACTGACGGCTCGAGGGTTCGGAAGTGACGGTTCGGCGGTCAGGACAGCGCGTCGCGCACGGGGACGAACTTCGCCTGCGCCTCGGCCAGCTCCGCCTCGGGGTCGGAGTCGGCGACGATGCCGCAGCCGGCGAAGAGCCGGACCGTCCGGCCGGTGACCTCGGCGGAGCGCAGGGCGATGCCCCACTCGCCGTCCCCGCCGGCGTCCATCCAGCCGACCGGCCCGGCGTAGCGGCCGCGGTCCATCCGCTCGATCTCGGCGATCAGCGCGACGGCGTCCGCGGTGGGGGTGCCGCCGACCGCGGCGGAGGGGTGCAGCGCGGCGGCGAGGTCGAGCGAGGAGTGGGTGTCCTGCACGACGCCGGCGACGTCGGTGGCCAGGTGCATCACGTTCGGCAGGTGCAGCACGAAGGGCGCCTCGGGCACGTTCATCGACGAGCAGTGCGGCCCGAGCGCGTCGGCGACCGACCGGACGGCGTACTCGTGCTCCTCGAGGTCCTTCGACGATCGTGCGAGGTGCGCGGCCAGCGCGAGGTCGCGCTCGTCGTCGCCGGTGCGGCGGATCGTGCCGGCCAGCACCCGTGACGTGACCAGGCCGCGCTCGCGGCGCACCAGCATCTCCGGCGTCGCCCCGACCATGCCGTCGACGTGGAACGTCCAGCACATGGGGTACGACGCCGCCAGGCGACGCAGGGGCCAGCGCACGTCCACGTCGGACTCGGCGGTGGCGACGAGGTCGCGCGCCAGCACGACCTTCTCCAGGTCGCCGCGCCCGATCCGGGCCACCGCGTCGGCGACCACGGACATCCAGGCCTCGCCGTCCAGCGACCCGTCGGTGAAGGTGACGCCGGTCGGGGCGGCGGGCGCGTCGGCGGCGACCAGCGGGTGCTCGAGGTGCTCCAGGCCGCGGCCGACGGTGGTCAGCCAGGCCCGGTCCCCGCGGCGGCCGACCACGACGGCCGGCACGACCAGCACGGAGTCACCGGGGTCGTCGGCGAAGGCGAAGGTCCCGAAGGACACCAGCCCGGTGCCGGGCTCGCCCACCTCGTCGCGCACCACGGCGCGGCCCGTGGTCGAGGTCCACCACTGCGAGGCGTCCTCGAAGCGCCCCGGCCCGGAGGTCCGCAGCTCGGCGGCGCGGCCCCAGCCGACCAGGCCCTCGCCGCGGCGCACCCAGGTGACCGGCGCCTCGCCGGCGGGCAGCAGGGCGAGCAGGTCCTCGACCCGCGCGGGGTCGATGGCGACGGTGCGGGCGACCAGGGCAGGGGCGGGAGCCCCGAGCCCGTCCCCGATGGCACCACCGCTCGTCACGGGTCGAGCCTACTCACGCCCCGGCGGCCGCCGGACATCGAGAGAGCAGGGTCACCGCGACCCGGATCGGGGAAGGGTGCCGGTCGTGGGCATCACGGATCCTGAGGTCAACCGCGCGCTGCACGACCGGTGGCGCACGTCCCTGGCGGTGGCCGCGACGATCATGCTCCTGTCGGCCGGGGGCGCCTTCGCCGTCGGCTTCCTGTACGGCGACCACTCGGTCGTGCCCGTGCCGATGCTGCTCGGCGGCCTGGCCGTCCTCGCCGCCGTCCGCAGCGTGCCCCGGGCGGTGCTGCCGGAGGAACGGCCGGCGATGGCCCGCAGCGCAGGCTGGATCGTCCTCGGGATCCTGCTCTTCTTCGGGGCGCCGCTGCTCCTCGACGCCCTCGGGTGGGCGTGAGTCCTGCGCCAGGACCCACCGCCTAGTCTTCGACCCGTGGCCCGCGCAGACCTCGACAAGCAGCCGACCGACGTCCGTCGGATGTTCGACGCCGTGGCCAAGCGCTACGACGTCACCAACGACGTCCTCTCGCTGGGCATGGACCGCCGCTGGCGCACCGAGGTCGTCGACGCGGTCGCGCCGGTCCCGGGGGAGCGGGTCCTCGACCTCGCGGCCGGCACCGGCACCTCGAGCGTCCCGTTCCACGACAAGGGCGCCACCGTCGTCCCGTGCGACTTCTCCCTCGGGATGCTCCAGGTCGGCAAGCAGGCCCGCCCGCACCTGCCCTTCACCGCGGGTGACGGCACGAAGCTCCCCTTCGCCGACGACACCTTCGACGCGGTGACGATCTCCTTCGGCCTGCGCAACATCGTCGACCCGGTCGCCGGGCTGCGCGAGATGCTCCGGGTGACCCGCCCCGGCGGCCGGCTGGTGGTCTGCGAGTTCAGCCACCCCACGTGGGCGCCCTTCCGCACGGCGTACGTCGAGTACCTCATGCGCGCGCTGCCGCCGGTGGCCCGCGCGGTCTCGTCCAGCCCCGACGCCTACGTCTACCTCGCGGAGTCGATCCGCGCCTGGCCCGACCAGGCCGGGCTCGCCGCGCTGCTGCAGGAGGCGGGGTGGACCGGGGTCGAGTGGCGCAACCTGACCGGCGGCATCGTGGCCCTCCACCGCGCCCGCGCCTGACCCTGAATTAAGCAACGCTCCCGTGCGATAAATACGCAGGTCAGCGGCACATCCAGGCCGGTCCGCACCTCACCCACCCCCCGGTGGTCGCACGCCCACGCGAGTGGCAAGATGTGGGGCGCGCCACCTCGTGATTCCGTTCACAAGGTCACGCGCCGGGCCCGGAGCCCGGCTCGGACCGGTCACGAGACGCCCGGCAGGCGGCGGCGCCGGAGAGGAGAGTCGGAGCACATGGAGCTCTACACACCGGTCCTGTTCCTCGCCGCCCTGGCGGCGGGCTTCGCGATCTTCTCGGTCGCCGTCAGCACGCTGACCGGCCCCAAGCGCTACAACCGCGCCAAGCTCGACTCCTACGAGTGCGGCATCGAGCCGACCCCGCAGCCGGTCGGCGGCGGGCGGTTCCCCGTGAAGTACTACACCGTGGCGATGACCTTCATCGTCTTCGACGTCGAGATCATGTTCCTCGTCCCCTGGGCGGTCCACTTCGACGTCCTCGGCGGGTTCGGCCTCGTGGCCGTCGCGCTCTTCCTTCTCAACCTCACCGTCGCCTACGCCTATGAATGGCGACGCGGCGGCCTCGACTGGGACTGAGGATCGCGATGCACTGCACCTGCCTGCGTTGTCCTCGGTCGGCGACCGCTCCGCTGCGCTCCGCACGAAGGTCGCCTTCCCTCGTCCGCCTTGGCATGCACAGCACCTCGCGACCCTCAGCGTCGCCCGAGGAAGGAATGTTCTGATGGGAATTGAGGAGAAGCTCCCCAGCGGAGTCCTGCTGACCACCGTCGAGGGGGTCGCCGGCTACTTCCGCAAGGCGTCGTTCTGGCCCGCCACCTTCGGCCTGGCCTGCTGCGCCATCGAGATGATGACCACCGGCGGTCCGAAGTACGACCTGGCCCGCTTCGGCATGGAGGTCTTCCGTGCCTCCCCGCGCCAGGCCGACCTGATGATCGTCGCGGGCCGCGTGAGCCAGAAGATGGCCCCGGTCCTGCGCCAGATCTACGACCAGATGGCCGAGCCCAAGTGGGTCCTCGCGATGGGCGTGTGCGCCAGCTCCGGCGGCATGTTCAACAACTACGCCATCGTCCAGGGCGTCGACCACGTCGTGCCCGTCGACATGTACCTCCCCGGCTGCCCGCCGCGTCCGGAGATGCTCATCGACGCGATCCTCAAGCTGCACGACCAGGTCCAGGACACCAAGCTGGGCGCCAACCGCCGCGCCCAGATCGAGGAGCTGGAGAACTCCGCCCTCAAGGCCCTGCCCACCTCCGAGATGCGGGGCCTGCTGCGATGAGCGACGACAAGAGCCCCGAGCAGCGCGCGCCCGAGCAGTCCCCGGAGAACGTCCCGGCCCCCACCGGCCAGGTCGGCCAGGTCGGGGTCCGCACCGGCATGTTCGGCGTCTCCGGCACCGGTGACACCTCCGGCTACGGCGGCCTGGTCAGCGCCGTCACCTTCCCGGCCCCCGTCCAGCGCCCCTACGGCGGCTGGTTCGACGAGGTCGCCGACGCCCTGGAGGCGGGCACCCGCGCCGCGGGCGTCGAGCACGCCCTCGGCGACGTGGTCGTCCACCGCGGCGAGATCACCTTCCACGTGCGCCGCGAGGACCTCGTGGCCGTCGTCAAGGTGCTCCGCGACGACCCGGCGCTGCGCTTCGAGTTCTGCGCGGGCGTCAGCGGCGTGCACTACCCCGAGGACACCGGCCGCGAGCTCCACGTCGTCTACCACCTCGGCTCGATGACCTGGAACCGCCGGATCCGGCTCGAGGTCACCGCGCCGGACTCCGACCCCCACGTCCCCTCGGTCACCGGCGTCTACCCCGCTGCCGACTGGCACGAGCGCGAGACCTGGGACATGTACGGCGTGGTCTTCGACGGCCACACCGCACTGACGCGCATCCTCATGCCCGACGACTGGCCGGGCCACCCCCAGCGCAAGGACTACCCGCTGGGCGGCATCCCCGTGGAGTACAAGGGCGGTTCGGTCCCGCCGCCCGACCAGCGCAGGAGCTACAACTGATGAGCACCACCGACGCGTACGCCGGCACCAACGAGACCTCCGAGGGACGGGTCTTCACCGTCACCGGCCAGGACTGGGACGCGATCAGCCAGGGCCTCGCCGAGGAGGCCGAGGAGCGGGTCGTCGTCAACATGGGCCCCCAGCACCCCTCGACCCACGGGGTGCTGCGGCTCATCCTCGAGCTGGAGGGCGAGACGGTCACCGAGGCGCGCTGCGGCATCGGCTACCTCCACACCGGCATCGAGAAGAACATGGAGTTCCGCACCTGGACGCAGGGCGTGACGTTCTGCACCCGGATGGACTACCTCTCCCCGTTCTTCAACGAGGCGACGTACGTCCTGGGCGTCGAGCGGCTGCTCGACATCGAGCACGACGTGCCCGAGAAGGCCCAGGTCATGCGGGTGCTGCTCATGGAGCTCAACCGCATCTCCTCCCACCTGGTCGCGATCGCGACCGGTGGCATGGAGATCGGCGCCCTGACCGTCATGACGATGGGCTTCCGCGAGCGCGAGCTGGTCCTGGACCTCTTCGAGCTCATCACCGGCCTGCGGATGAACCACGCGTTCATCCGCCCCGGCGGCGTCGCCCAGGACCTCCCGGTCGGCGCGCTGGAGGAGATCCGCACCTTCGTCGCCCTGATGAAGAAGCGCATCCCCGAGTACGCCGCGCTCTGCAACGCCAACCCGATCTTCAAGGCCCGCCTCGAGGGCGTCGGCCACCTCGACCTCGAGGGCTGCACCGCGCTCGGCCTCACCGGCCCGGTGCTGCGCGCCACCGGCTATCCCTGGGACCTGCGCAAGACCCAGCCCTACTCCGGCTACGAGGACTACGAATTCGACGTCCAGACGTGGGACACCGCGGACGCCTACGGCCGCTTCCGCGTCCGCCTGGCCGAGATGTGGGAGTCGCTGCGCATCGTCGAGCAGGCCGCCGACCGGCTCGCGGGCCTCGAGGGCGCCCCGGTCATGGTCGCCGACAAGAAGATCGGCTGGCCGAGCCAGCTCTCGATCGGCTCCGACGGCATGGGCAACAGCCTCGACCACATCAAGCACATCATGGGCGAGTCCATGGAGGCGCTGATCCACCACTTCAAGCTGGTGACCGAGGGCTTCCGGGTCCCGGCCGGCCAGGCGTACGTCCCGGTGGAGTCCCCGCGCGGCGAGCTCGGTGCGCACGTCGTCTCCGACGGCGGCACCCGACCGTTCCGCGTGCACTTCCGCGACCCGTCCTTCCACAACCTGCAGGCGACGAGCGTGATGAGCGAGGGCGGCCAGGTCGCCGACGTCATCGTGGCCATCGCCTCGATCGACCCCGTCATGGGAGGCGTTGACCGGTAATGGCACTGGACGAGAAGACCTACGGCGAGCTCCGCGAGATCGCCGGCCGCTACCCCGAGGCGCGTTCGGGCCTGCTGCCGATGCTGCACCTCGTGCAGTCGGCCGAGGGCCGGGTCACTCCCGAGGGCATCCAGGCCTGTGCGGAGATCCTCGAGATCACCCCCGCCGAGGTCAGCGGGGTGGCGACCTTCTACACGATGTACAAGCGCCGTCCCGTCGGCGACTACCACGTCGGGGTCTGCACCAACACGTTGTGCGCGGTCATGGGCGGGGACGAGATCTTCGCCCGCCTCAAGGACCACCTCGACGTCGGCAACGACGAGACGAGCGAGGACGGCAAGATCACCCTCGAGCACATCGAGTGCAACGCGGCCTGCGACTACGCCCCGGTCGTGATGGTCAACTGGGAGTTCATGGACAACCAGACCCCCGAGTCCGCGGTCGCCCTGGTCGACGACCTGCGCGCGGGCAAGGAGGTCACCTCGACCCGCGGTCCGCGCCTGTGCACCTGGCGCGAGGCCGAGCGGGTCCTGGCGGGCTTCCCCGACGGCCGGGTCCACGAGGGCCCCGCCGCCGGTGGTCCGTCCCTGGTCGGGCTGGGCATCGCCACCGAGCGCGGATGGACCGCGCCCGAGGGCTCGGACGCCGGTCGTGGCACCGACCTCACCGGTGCTCCGGCCGACGTCGCCGCCGCCACCGACGCCTCGCAGGAGGCGGAGGACGCGGCCGTCGAGGAGGAGGCCCCCACGGCCACCACCGCAGCAGAGAAGAAGGAGGCGCAGTAGCGATGGTCGACACCCTGACGCCGGTCCTCACCGCCAACTGGAACGCCGAGCGGTCCTGGACCCTGGAGTCCTACGAGCAGCACGGCGGCTACCGCGCGCTCAAGAAGGCGCTCACGATGGCGCCCGACGACATCATCACCGCGGTCAAGGACTCCGGCCTGCGCGGTCGCGGCGGGGCGGGCTTCCCGACCGGGATGAAGTGGTCCTTCATCCCGCAGGACAACCCCAAGCCGAAGTACCTCGTCGTCAACGCCGACGAGTCCGAGCCGGGCACCTGCAAGGACACCCCGCTCATGATGGCCAGCCCCCACACCCTGGTCGAGGGCGTCATCATCAGCTCCTTCGCCATCCGGGCCAACAAGGCCTTCATCTACGTCCGCGGCGAGATCCTGCACGTCATCCGCCGGGTCCAGAACGCCGTCGAGGAGGCGTACGCCGCCGGCCACCTCGGTCAGGACATCCACGGCTCCGGCTTCGACCTCGACATCGTGGTCCACGCCGGTGCCGGCGCCTACATCTGCGGCGAGGAGACCGCGCTGCTCGAGGGCCTCGAGGGCCGCCGGGGCCAGCCGCGCCTGCGCCCGCCGTTCCCTGCCGTCGCCGGCCTCTACGCCAGCCCGACGGTCATCAACAACGTCGAGTCGATCGCCTCGGTGCCCAGCATCATCGAGCACGGCGCCGAGTGGTTCGCCTCGATGGGCACCGAGAAGTCCAAGGGCTACGGCATCTTCTCCCTGTCCGGCCACGTGACCCGCCCCGGCCAGTACGAGGCGCCGCTGGGCATCACTCTGCGCCAGCTGCTCGACCTGGCCGGTGGCATGCGCAAGGGCCCCGACGGCCAGCCGCGGCAGCTGAAGTTCTGGACCCCGGGCGGCAGCTCGACGCCGCTGCTGACCGCCGAGCACCTCGACGTCCCGCTGGACTTCGAGTCCATGGGCGAGGTCGGCACGATGCTCGGCACTCGCGCCCTGCAGCTCTTCGACGAGACCACCTGCGTGGTGCGCGCGACCCTGCGGTGGACGGAGTTCTACAAGCACGAGTCCTGCGGCAAGTGCACCCCGTGCCGCGAGGGCACCTGGTGGCTGGCCCAGACGCTGGCGGCGCTGGAGCGCGGCGAGGGCAGCGAGTCCGACCTCGACCTGCTCCTCGACCAGTGCGACAACATCCTGGGCCGCTCGTTCTGCGCCCTCGGTGACGGTGCGACCAGCCCGATCTCCAGCTCGATCCAGTTCTTCCGCGACGAGTACCTCGCGCACCTCACCCACGGCGGCTGCCCGTTCGACCCGGCCGCCTCGACCGCCTGGGCCGGTGCCCGGGCCGGAGCCAGCGCATGACGACCACCCCCGACAAGACCGAGACCGACCTCGTCACGCTGACCATCGACGGCGTCGAGGTCAGCGTCCCGGCCGGCACCCTGGTGATCCGGGCCGCGGAGCAGATCGGCGTGCAGGTCCCGCGCTTCTGCGACCACCCGCTCCTGGAGCCCGTGGGCGCCTGCCGGCAGTGCCTGGTCGACGTCCCCGACGCCGGCAACGGCCGCGGCTTCCCCAAGCCGCAGGCGTCCTGCACGCTGCCGGTCGCCCCGGGCATGGTCGTCAGCACCCAGGCGACCTCGCCGGTGGCCGACAAGGCCCAGCAGGGCGTGATGGAGTTCCTGCTGGTCAACCACCCGCTGGACTGCCCCGTCTGCGACAAGGGCGGCGAGTGCCCCCTGCAGAACCAGGCCATGTCCAACGGCCGCGGGGAGTCCCGCTTCGCGACCTCCGGCTCCGGCGGGGTCAAGCGCACCTTCCCCAAGCCGATCAACCTCTCGCCCCAGGTCCTCCTCGACCGGGAGCGCTGCATCGTGTGCCAGCGGTGCACCCGCTTCGCCGACGAGATCGCCGGCGACCCGTTCATCGCGCTGGTCGAGCGCGGCGCGCAGCAGCAGATCGGCATCGCCGAGGACGCACCGTTCCTGTCCTACTTCTCGGGCAACACCATCCAGATCTGCCCGGTCGGCGCCCTGACCTCGGAGTCCTACCGCTTCCGCTCCCGGCCCTTCGACCTCGTCTCGACGCCCAGCGTCGCCGAGCACGACGCCTGCGGCTCGGCCATCCGCGTCGACCACCGTCGCGGCAAGGTCATGCGCCGCCTCGCCGGGGACGACCCGGAGGTCAACGAGGAGTGGCTGACCGACAAGGACCGCTTCGCCTTCACCTACGCCTCCCTCGACGACCGGCTCACCCACCCGATGGTGCGGGACCGGGTCGAGGACGGCGGGGACGGCTCGCTGCGGCCCGCGTCCTGGCCCGAGGCCTTCGCCGTCGCGGCCCGCGGGCTCCACGCCGCGGGCGGGGTGGGCGTGCTCACCGGTGGTCGCCTGACCGCCGAGGACGCCTATGCCTACGCGAAGTTCGCGCGGGTCAGCCTCGGTACCCACGACATCGACTTCCGCGCACGTCCGCACTCCGCCGAGGAGGCGGAGTTCCTCGCCGCCCACGTCGCCCTCACCGGCCCGTGGGACGGCGGCGTGACGTACGCCGACCTGGAGTCGGCCCGCACGGTCGTGCTGGTCGGCCTCGAGCCCGAGGACGAGGCCGGCGCGGTCTTCCTGCGCCTGCGCAAGTCGGTCCGCCACGGTGGCACCCGCGTGCTGGCTCTGGCGCCGTACACCACCCGCGGCCTGCGCAAGATGCACGGGACGCTCGTCCCGACCGTCCCCGGCCAGGAGCCGGCGGTGATCGCCGACCTGCTCGGCCGGGCCGACCACGGCATCGACGCCGGTGCCGTGGTGCTGGTGGGCGAGCGCCTGGCCGCCGTGCCCGGTGCGTTCAGCGCGGTGGCCGACCTGGTCGCCAAGACCGGTGCCCGGCTCGCCTGGGTACCCCGCCGTGCGGGCGACCGCGGTGCGGTCGAGGCCGGCTGCCTGCCCACGCTGCTGCCCGGTGGCCGTCCGGTCGCCGACGCCGCGGCCCGGGTCGACGTCGCCACCTCGTGGGGCGTCGGCTCGCTGCCCGAGGGTCCCGGCCGTGACGCCGACGCCATCGTCGCCGCGCTGTCGGACGGCGTGCTCGGCGGCCTGGTCGTCGCGGGCGTGGAGCCCGACGACACCACCGACCCCGCAGCCACGCGTGCCGCGATCGAGGCCGCGTCCTTCGTGGTCGCCCTCGGCCTGCGCGACACCGAGGTCACCCGCGCCGCCGACGTGGTCTTCCCCGTCGCCGCCGCGGTCGAGAAGGCGGGCACGTTCCTGACCTGGGAGGGCCGCCCGCGGCCCTTCGAGGCGGTGCTGCCCTCGCCGACCTCGCTGCCGGACCTGCGCGTCCTCGCCGGGATCTCCGAAGAGCTCGCGGCCCTGGGCCAGGGCGCCCCGCTCGGCTTCCGCACGGTCGCCGACGTCCGGGCCGAGATGGCACAGCTGGGCCCGTGGGACGGCGAGCGCCCGACCATGACGCCCGTGCAGCCCGCCGCCACCCAGGGCCAGGACGGCCTCGCGCTGTCCACGTGGAAGCTCATGATCGACGGCGGCTCGATGCAGGACGGCGACAAGCACCTCGCCGCCACGGCCCGACCCGCGGTCGCGCGCGTCAGCCCGACGACGTACGCCGGCCTGGGCCTCGCCGAGGGCGCCGCCGTCACCGTGACCGGTGACCGCGGCTCGGTGACGATGCCGGTCGAGGTCGTCGACGACATGACCGACGGCACCGTGTGGGTGCCCGCGAGCTCGACCGGCGCCGGCGTGCTCGCCGGTCTCGCCTCACCCGGCACCCGGGTGACCGTGAAGGGAGCAGGAGCGTGATCGCCCAGACCGTGGCCCAGGCGGCACAGTCCGTCGCGCCGGGCGTGGTCCGCGCGGCCGACGACCTCTCGGCCTTCGGCCAGGACCCCTGGTGGCTCGTGCTGGTCAAGGCCGGCCTGGTCTTCGTCGTGCTGGTCCTGCTGACGCTGTTCAACATCTGGTGGGAGCGCCGGGTCGTGGCCCGGATGCAGCACCGCGTCGGCCCCAACGTGCACGGCCCCTTCGGCCTGCTGCAGTCGCTGGCCGACGGCGTCAAGCTGGCGCTGAAGGAGGACCTGATCCCCAAGGCGGCCGACAAGGTCGTCTTCGTCCTCGCCCCCGTCATTGCCGTGATCCCGGCGTTCGTCACCTTCGCGGTGGTGCCGTTCGGGCCCGAGGTCTCGATGTTCGGCGAGCGCACGCCGCTGCAGCTCACCGACATGCCCGTCGCCGTGCTGTTCGTGATGGCGATCGCCTCGATCGGCATCTACGGCATCGTGCTCGGCGGCTGGTCCTCCGGCTCGACCTACTCCCTGCTCGGCGGCCTGCGCTCCAGCGCCCAGATGATCTCCTACGAGGTCTCGATGGGCCTGGCGCTGATCGCGGTCTTCATCTACGCCGGGTCGCTGTCGACCAGCGAGATCGTGGCTGCCCAGGAGGACCTGTGGTTCGGCCTGATCCTGCTGCCGTCGTTCGTCATCTACGTGATCTCGATGGTCGGTGAGGTCAACCGTGCGCCCTTCGACCTCCCCGAGGCCGAGGGCGAGCTGGTGGGCGGCTTCCACACCGAGTACTCCTCGCTGAAGTTCGCCCTGTTCTTCCTCGCCGAGTACATCAACATGGCCACCGTCTCCGCGCTCGCGACCACCCTCTTCCTGGGTGGCTGGCGCGCCCCGTTCTGGATCGACCGGGTCTGGGAGGGTGCCAACGAGGGCTACGTGCCGGTCATCTGGTTCTTCGGCAAGGTCCTGTTCTTCATCTTCTTCTTCATCTGGCTGCGTGGCTCGCTGCCGCGACTGCGCTACGACCAGTTCATGGCCTTCGGCTGGAAGGTCCTGATCCCGGTCGCGCTGGGCTGGACGATCCTGGTCGCCACCATGCGCTACGTCTCCAACACCTACGACGTGGGTGTCCAGGAGGTCCTCCTCTTCGGTGGCGCCGCGGTCGCGGTCGTCCTGCTGCTCGGCCTGCTGGGCAGCGAGCGCGAGGAGGAGCCGGAGGAGCCGGTCGCCCCCAGCGGTGGCTTCCCCGTGCCCCCGATGCCCGCCGGTGGTGCCGTGCGCGGTGCTGCGGCCCCGCTCGAGTTCCCCCGATCCACCACCGTCCCGGCCGGTGCCGGGGAGGAGGCCTGACCTGTGGCTGAGAACGAGAAGACGTTCAAGGAGCAGTTCATCGACCCGGTCGCCGGGTTCGGTGTCACGTTCCGGACGATGTTCAAGAAGGTGGTGACCGAGCAGTACCCCTTCGAGAAGCTCCCCACCGCCCCGCGCTTCCACGGCCGGCACCAGCTCAACCGCTGGCCCGACGGTCTGGAGAAGTGCGTCGGCTGCGAGCTGTGCGCCTGGGCCTGCCCGGCCGACGCGATCTACGTCGAGGGCGCCTCCAACACCGACCTGCCCGACGGGTCCGGGCGGTTCAGCCCCGGTGAGCGCTACGGCCGCGTCTACCAGATCAACTACCTGCGCTGCATCCTGTGCGGCCTGTGCATCGAGGCGTGCCCGACCCGCGCGCTGACGATGACCAACGAGTACGAGCTGGCCGATGACAACCGGGCCGACCTCATCTACGAGAAGTCCGACCTGCTGGCCCCGCTGCTGCCGGGCATGGAGCAGCCGCCGCACCCGATGCGGCTCGGTGACGACGAGGGCGCCTACTACCGCGGGCAGTACGCCGCGCCGGCACCCGGCTCGAACCTCGCGGCGGGCCTGGCCACGGGGGAGCAGGCATGAGCATCACCTTCTGGCTGCTCTCGGCGATCATCGTCCCCGCGGCCCTCGGCATCCTGTTCGTGCGCAAGGCCGTGCACGCGGCCCTGCTGCTCGCGGCGGTGATGATCAGCCTCGCGATCATCTACCTGACCCTCGAGGCGCCCTTCCTGTTCGCGGTGCAGATCATCGTCTACACCGGCGCGATCATGATGCTGTTCCTCTTCGTCGTCATGCTCGTCGGCGTCGACGCCTCCGACTCCGTCGTCGAGACCATCCGCGGCCAGCGCTGGCTGGCCTGGACCGCCGGTGTCGTGCTGGGCGCACTGCTGCTCGTCGGCGTCGCGCAGATCTCGCTCGGCACCATGGTCGGCCTCGACGCCGCCAACAGCGGCGGCAACATCGAGGGCCTCGCCGACCTGCTGTTCTCCCGCTACGTCCTGCTCTTCGAGGTCACCGCGGCGCTGCTCATCACCGCCGCCGTCGGCGCGATGGTCCTGGCCCACCGCGAGCGGCTGGAGCCCAAGCCCACCCAGGCCTCGATGGCCGCGCAGCGCGTCCGTGACTTCGCCGAGACCGGCCGACCGCTGGTCCCGCTGCCCTCGCCGGGCGTCTACGCCCGCCACAACGCCGTCGACACCCCGGCGCTCCTGCCCGACGGGACCCCCGCGGAGGAGTCGGTCGCCCGGGTCCTCGCCGCACGCGGTACCGTCCGGTCCGCCCCGGCGCTCGCCGACGACATCACCGAGGTGCAGCGCACGCTCGAGGACGTCGACGGCGGCCCCGCCGGCGGCGCCACCGGCGGCACCGACCAGGCCTCCGGCAGTGGTCACAACACCGAGAACCCGGAGGCCGGCGCGTGAACGACGTCAACGCCTACATCGGCCTCTCGGCCGTGCTGTTCACCATCGGCGCGATCGGTGTCCTGACCCGACGCAACGCCATCGTGGTCTTCATGTGCGTGGAGCTGATGCTCAACGCGTGCAACCTGGCCCTGGTCGCGTTCGCCCACCAGCACGGCAACCTCGACGGCCAGGTCGCGGCCTTCTTCGTCATGGTCGTGGCCGCGGCCGAGGTCGTGGTCGGACTCGCGATCATCATGACCATCTTCCGGACCCGTCGCTCGGCCTCGGTCGACGACGCGAGCCTCCTCAAGTACTAAGGCGGACGATGTTCCTCTACACCGAAGGCGGCCACAGCATCCCCGTGGTCGACCCCGTCAGCGCGGCCGACGCCGGCGGCGTCTTCCCGCTGCTGTGGCTGGTCATCGCCCTGCCGCTGCTCGGCGCCACGATCCTGCTGCTCGGCGGTCGTCGCACCGACGCCTGGGGGCACCTGCTCGGCACCGCGACCGCGGTCGGCTCCTTCGTGCTCAGCACGCTGCTGCTCATCGCCATGATGGGCCGCGAGGAGGGTGACCGCTCCGTCACCCAGCACCTGTGGGACTGGGTGAGCGTCGGCGGCTACGAGATCGGGATGGACCTGCTGGTCGACCCGCTGTCGATCCTGTTCCTGATGCTGATCACCGGCGTGGGCTCGTTGATCCACGTCTACTCCATCGGCTACATGGAGCACGACCCGCGCCGCCGCCGGTTCTTCGCCTACCTCAACCTCTTCGTCGCCGCCATGCTCATGCTGGTGCTCGCCGAGAACTACCTGGGCGTTTTCCTCGGCTGGGAGGGCGTCGGCCTGGCGTCGTACCTGCTGATCGGCTTCTGGCAGCACAAGCCGTCCGCGGCCGCGGCCGCCAAGAAGGCCTTCGTCATCAACCGGGTCGGCGACATCGGCATGAGCCTGGCGATCGCGATGTTCTTCGTGACCTTCGGCTCGGCCAGCTTCACCGTCATCTCCGCCAACGCTTCGGGTGCCGGGGAGGGCACCATGACGGCGATCGGCTTCCTGCTGCTCCTCGGCGCGGCCGGCAAGTCCGCCCAGGTGCCGCTCCAGGCGTGGCTCCTGGACGCGATGGAGGGCCCGACGCCCGTCTCCGCGCTGATCCACGCCGCGACCATGGTCACCGCCGGCGTCTACCTCGTGGTCCGCTCCAACTTCGTCTTCGAGGCGGCGCCCGCGGCCCAGACCGCGGTCGTCGTGGTCGCCACCGTCACGCTGCTGTGGGGCGCGGTCATCGGGTGCGCCAAGGACGACATCAAGAAGGCGCTCGCCGGCTCGACGATGTCCCAGATCGGCTACATGATGCTGGCCGCGGGGCTGGGCGTGTACGGGTACGCCTACGCGATCTTCCACCTCATCACCCACGGCTTCTTCAAGGCCAACATGTTCCTGGGCGCCGGCTCGGTGATGCACGGGATGAACGACGACGTCGACATGCGCCACTACGGCGCGCTGCGCAAGCTCATGCCGGTCACCTTCCTGACCTTCGCCATGGGCTACCTCGCGATCATCGGCTTCCCGCTCTTCTCCGGCTTCTGGTCCAAGGACAAGATCATCGAGACCGCGCTGGTCGAGAGCCCGGTCTTCGGCATCTGCGCCCTCATCGGCGCCGGCGTCACCGGCTTCTACATGACCCGCGTCATGCTGATGACCTTCTTCGGCGAGAAGCGGTGGGAGGACGGCGTGCACCCGCACGAGTCGCCCAAGGTCATGACCTTCCCGCTGGTCGTGCTGGCCGCGCTGTCGGTCCTCGGAGGCGTCCTGTACCTCGGCTCCTGGATCAAGGACTGGCTGGTGCCGGTGGTCGGCAAGGCCCCCGAGCACGAGCTGCCGTTCCCGGCGATCGTCTTCTCGATCATCACGGTCGCGGTGGTCGCCGTCGGCGTCGCGATCGCCTGGCTGACCGTCGGCAAGCGCCCGATCCCCAGCACCGCCCCGACCGACGTCTCGTTCGTGACCCGAGCGGCCCGCAACGACCTGTACGGCGACGCGATCAACGACACCCTGGTCGTCGAGCCCGGCAAGGCACTGACCCGTGGACTGGTGTCGGCCGACCGCTCGCTCGTGGACGGGCTCTTCACCGGCGGCGCCTCGCTCGTGCAGGGCCTGGGCCAGGGCCTGCGTCGGGCCCAGAACGGCTTCGTGCGGTCCTACGCCCTGTCCATCCTCGCCGGCGTGGTCATCGTGCTCGCGGCCCTCCTGGTGGTGAACCTGTAATGGACGACTTCCCGATCCTCAGCGTCCTGGTGGCGCTGCCCCTCGTCGGTGCGCTGGTCGTGCCGTTCCTCAAGGGCGCCGTGGCCAAGCAGGCCGGCATCGGCGTCTCCTCGGCGACCCTGGCCCTCGCCGTGGTCGTGGCCGCGCAGTACGAGCTCGACGGCGGCATGCAGCTGACCGAGACCTACGACTGGATCCCGGCCTTCGGCGTGCACTTCGCCCTGGGTGTCGACGGCCTGGGCCTGCTCATGGTGCTGCTCACCGCGCTCCTGGTGCCGGTCGTGCTGCTCGCCTCCTGGCGCGAGACCGAGACCCCGGTCGACGGCAACGAGCAGGGCAGCCCGACGGCCTTCGTCGCTTGGACCCTGGCGCTGGAGTCGCTGTCGCTGGCGGTCTTCCTGGCCACCGACGTCTTCCTCTTCTACCTCGTCTTCGAGGCCACGCTGATTCCGGCGTACTTCCTCATCGGTGGCTTCGGTCGCGTGGGCCGCTCGGCCGCCGCGCTGAAGTTCCTGATGTTCCAGCTGGCCGGCGGGCTGATCCTGCTGATCGGCGTCATCGGGCTCTACGTCGTCTCCGCGCAGGCCGGCTCGCCGTCGTACCTGCTCAGCGACCTGATGGCGCTCGACATCGAGACCGAGGCCGGCCGGTGGCTCTTCGCCACCTTCTTCATCGCCTTCGCGATCAAGGCCCCGCTCTTCCCGGTGCACACCTGGCTGGCCGACACCACGGGCAAGGCCACGCCGGGGACCAGCGTGCTGCTGGTCTGCGTGCTCGACAAGATCGGCACCTTCGGCATGCTGCGCTTCTGCCTGGGGATCTTTCCCGAGGCCTCGCAGTGGGCGACGCCGCTGGTCATCGTGCTGGCGCTGGTCTCGATCGTCTACGGCGCCTTCGTGGCGATCGGCCAGGACGACGTGATGCGCCTGATCGGCCTCACCTCGCTGAGCCACTTCGGCTTCATCGTGCTGGGCATCTTCGTCTTCAGCACCCAGGGCGGCACCGGCTCGATCCTCTACATGGTCAACCACGGCCTCGGCACCGCGGCGCTGTTCCTGGTCGCGGGCTACCTCGTGAGCCGCCGGGGGACCGCCTCGATCCGCGAGCTGGGCGGCCAGGAAAAGGTGACCCCGGTCCTCGCCGGCCTGCTGCTCGTCGCCGGCCTGGCCACGCTCGGCCTGCCGGGCCTCTCGCCGTTCATCAGCGAGTTCCTGGTGATCATCGCGGCCTTCCAGTACGCCTGGTACGTCGGCGCGGTCGCCGTGACCGGCATCGTGCTCGCCGCGATCTACGTGCTGTGGATGTACCAGCGCACCATGACCGGCCCGACCGCCGACGTCGTGACCCGCGACCAGGACCTCGGCGTGCGCGAGATCGCCGCCGTGGCCCCGCTCGTCGCCGCCCTGGTCTTCTTCGGCTTCTACCCGATCCCGCTGATGGACGCCGCCGACCCCTACGTCGGTGACCTGCTCAGCCACGTCGGGGTCACCGACGACCCGCCCGAGGTGACCGCGCCCGCGGCCGCCGAGACCGCCGAGGAGGGCGAGTACTGATGGAGTTCACCGAGCCCGCCCTCGAGTACGCCGAGATCTGGCCGCTGATCGTGGTCTTCGGCGTCGCCTGCCTCGGCATCCTCGCCGAGGCCTTCCTCCCGCGCGGTCGCCGCCACGTCGTCCAGGTGGTCCTGGCCGCCGTCGGCCTGCTCGTCGCGCTCGTCGGCACCGTGCTGGTCGGCACCAACCTCGACGAGGTCGCCGACGGCAAGGCCCGTGGTCTCATCGGCGGCGCCGGGTCGGTCGTCGTCGACGGACCCACGGTCTTCATCTGGGCGCTGGTGCTCGTCGCCTCGCTCATGGGGGTCGCGCTCTTCGCCGAGCGCCGCCTCGAGGCCGGCGTGTCCGCCTTCTCGGGCCAGGCCGCCGCCCTCCCGGGCAGCGACGCGGAGCGCAAGGCCCAGGGCCTGAACCACACCGAGGTCTACCCGCTGCTCATGTTCGCCGTCGGCGGCATGCTGCTCTTCCCGGCCTCCGGCGACCTGCTCACGATGTTCGTCGCACTCGAGGTCCTCTCGCTGCCCCTCTACCTGCTCACCGGTCTGGCCCGTCGCCGGCGCCTGCTGAGCCAGGAGGCGGCGCTGAAGTACTTCCTGCTCGGCGCGTTCTCCTCCGGGTTCTTCCTCTACGGCATGGCGCTGGTCTACGGCTACGCCGGCTCGATGGACCTCGGCGCGATCGACGCGGCCGTGCGCAACGACGCCGCCAACTCCGTGATGCTGCAGATCGGCCTCGGCCTGCTGCTGGTCGGTCTGCTCTTCAAGGTCGGCGCCGTGCCGTTCCAGGCCTGGACCCCCGACGTCTACCAGGGCGCCCCGACCGCGGTGACCGCCTTCATGTCCGCCGGCACCAAGATCGCCGCCTTCGGTGCGCTGCTGCGCCTGCTGTACGTCGGCTTCGGCGCCGACCGCTGGAGCTGGCAGCCGGTCATGTGGGTCATCGCGATTCTCACGATGCTCATCGGCGTCGTCCTCGCCGTCGTGCAGACCGACGTCAAGCGAATGCTCGCCTACTCGGCGGTCGCCCACACCGGGTTCCTGCTCACCGGTGTCCTGGGTGTCCAGGCCTCCGGCGAGCTCGCCGAGGGCCAGGTCACGTCGCTGCAGGCCGTGATGTTCTACCTCGCGACGTACTCCTTCGCCACGATCGGCGCCTTCGCGATCGTCAGCCTGGTCCGCGACTCCTCCGGCGAGGCCACGGCGTTCGACCGCTGGGCCGGTCTGGGCAGGCGGTCGCCGCTCGTCGCCGGTGCGTTCGCCTTCTTCCTGCTGTCGATGGCCGGGATCCCGCTGACCGCCGGGTTTGTCGGCAAGTGGGCGGTCTTCACCGTCGCCATGTCGGCCGGCGCGTGGCCGGTGGTGGTCGTCGCGATCGCCTCCTCGATCTTCGCCGTCTACTTCTACGTCCGCCACATCAGGCTGATGTTCTTCGACGTGCCGGAGGCCGACGCTGAGGTGGCCTCGGTGACCGCGCCGTCGCTGCTGACCAGCGGCACCATCGCCGTGGGCGTCCTCGGCACGCTGGTCCTCGGCCTGGTGCCGGGCCCGCTGCTGCAGCTCGCGGCGGATGCCGGACAATTCATCAGGTGAGCTCCACCCCGCCCCCCGCCACCCTGGCCCTGCCGGTCACCGACGACGCGCTCGCCGCCCGGCTCCGGTCCCGGATGGAGACCGTCGAGGCCCTGCTCGACGGCCACGTCGAGGGGCGCACCGCCTACGTCACCGAGGCGGCCCGGCACCTGCTGGCCGCGGGTGGCAAGCGGTTCCGACCGCTGCTGGTGCTGTTGGCGGCGGAGGCGGGGGAGCGCCCCGACAACGAGGACGTGCTCACCGCGGCCTGCGTCGTGGAGATCACCCACCTCGGCTCGCTCTACCACGACGACGTGATGGACGAGGCCGCCCTGCGCCGCGGGGCCGACTCGGCCAACGCCCGCTGGGACAACCTCGTCGCCATCCTCACCGGCGACTTCCTCTTCGCCCGGTCCTCCGAGCTGACCTCGCGGTTGGGCGCGGACGCCGTGCGCATCCAGGCAGAGACGTTCACCCGCCTGGTCGAGGGCCAGATCATGGAGACGGTGCCGCCCGGTCCCGGCGAGGACCCGCTCCAGCACTACCTCGAGGTCGTCGCCGGCAAGACCGGCTCGCTCATCGCCACCTCCGCGCGCTACGGCGCCCGCTTCAGCGGCGCCAGCCGCGAGGTGGAGGAGGCGCTGGCGGCGTACGGCGAGATCGTGGGCTCGGCCTTCCAGCTCTCCGACGACATCCTCGACATCGCCTCCGAGACCGACGAGTCCGGCAAGACCCCCGGCACCGACCTGCGCGAGGGCGTGCCCACTCTCCCGACGCTCATGGCACAGGCCTCCACCGACCCGGCCGACGAGCGGCTGCGCACGCTGCTCTCCGGCCCGATCGCCGACGAGGCCGAGGTCGCCGAGGCGCTGGCCCTCCTGCGCGCGCACCCCGCGATGGACCAGGCCCGTGCCTACGTCCAGGCGCAGGCCGAGGAGGCCAAGGCGCTCCTGGTCGTCCTGCCCGACACCCCCGTGCGCCGCGCCCTCGAGGCCTTCGCCGACCTCGTCGCCACCCGCACCGGCTGACGAGGACGCGCCAGCGGACTCGTCGATCGGTGGTCGAGCGAGCGGCACGGCTGAGCCTGCGAGGCCGTGACCCGCGTGTCGAGACCGGGTGACGTGCCCGTGGCGGGTGCCCCCAGCCATCCGCTGTGACCCCGCTCGGCCGCACGGGGTCGGGGTCGGGGTCGGGCCAGGGTTCCACCCGATCCCGCTGCGGCCGAGGGCTCACTAGCGTCGGCGCGGAGCGGGCCGGCGGGGTCCGCCGGAGGCAGGAGCATGCGATGCGTGCGTGGGTGCAGGACGTGTACGGCAGTGCCGAGGTGATGCGGCTGGCGGCGGTCCCGGACCCGGTGCCGGGGGCCGGGGAGGTGCTCGTGCGGGTGGCGGCGGTGTCGGTCAACGCCGCGGACTGGCACCTGATGCGTGGCGAGCCGCGGGTGGCGCGGCTGGACCGGACGACGTTCGGGCGGCGGGCGCCCAAGCAGCCGATCCGCGGCCGGGACGTCGCCGGGACGGTGGTGGCGGTGGGTCCGGACGTGCAGGACTGGCAGGTCGGCGACGAGGTGCTGGGCGAGCACGAGGGCACGATGGCCGAGCTCGTGGCGGTGCCGGCGACGTGCCTGGCGCGGAGGCCGACGGGGGTGGGCGTCGTCGAGGCGGCGGCGCTGCCACTGGCGGCGACGACGGCCGCGACCTGCCTGGACGCCGGTCGGGTCGGCGAGGGGACCCGCCTGCTCGTCATCGGCGCCTCGGGCGGGGTCGGCACGTACGCCGTGCAGCTGGCCGTCGCCCGGGGTGCCGAGGTCACCGGCGTCTGCAGCACGCGCAACCTCGACCTGGTCACCTCGCTGGGGGCGAGCGCGGTGCTCGACCACACCCGCGGCGAGGTGGAGCGGTCCTCGGCGACGTACGACGTCGTGCTGGACCTCGTGGGCAACCGGCCCCTCCGCGTCCTCCGGCGCCTGGTCGCGCGCCGCGGTCGGCTCGTGCTGGCCGGCGGTGGGAACCCGGGCGAGGGCGGCTACCTGGGGCCGATCGGGCTCTTCGCGCGAGGAGCGTTGCTGGGCAGGCTGATGGGCGTGCGGGTCAGCGTGCCGGTCGCGAAGCCGGACGCGGCCCGGCTGACCGAGCTGGTCGGCATGGTCGAGCGCGGCGGGCTGCGACCCGTGGTGGAGCGGGTCTACCCGTTCGAGGAGGGCGGGGCGGCCCTGCGGCACCTGGAGGTCGACCGTGCGCGGGGCAAGGTCGTCGTCGCCGGGAGCGCTCAGAGCGAGTAGACCCGCTGCGCGTTGTCGTGCAGGACCTTGCGGACCAGGTCGGGGCCGTGTGGGGAGAGCAGGTCGACCAGGGCGCCGAGGATCGTCTCGATGCGTGCGACCGGCTTGTCCATCGGGTAGTTGGAGCCGAAGACCAGCCGGTCCGGACCGAAGACGGCGGTGGTGTGCTCGACCAGGGGGGCGACCAGTTCGGCGAGGCGCGCCCGGTCGAGGTCGCGCTCGGAGTGGCCCAGCGGGGGGAAGGCGAGGCCGGAGTGCTTGGCCACGACGTTGGGGTGCTCGGCGACCACCGCGATGTCCTCGCGCCAGCGGGCCAGGAGATCGGCGCGCTCGGCCGCGGTGCGACCGGTGGTCTTGCCGCGGGGGCCCAGGAGGCCGATCGGTGTGGCGTAGTGGTCGAGCACGATCGTCAGCTCCGGGTACTCCGCGGCGAGGGTGGCGACCTCGCGCAGCTGGTGGGAGAAGACGAAGGTGTCCAGGGTCAGGCTGCGCTCGGCCAGGGTGGCGAGCCCGCGCAGGACCGGGGCCGAGGTGAGGACGCCGGGCTCCTCGATCCAGGACTTCACGCCGCTGTCGGCGTGGTGGGCGGTCATGAAGCGGATGCCACGGAAGCGGGAGCTCGCCGCCGCGTGGTCGTCGAGGTGCCGCGCGAAGTCGGGGTCGCGCGGGTCGGCGTTGCCCACGATGGCCGCGAGCCGCGGACGGCCCTCGACGCCGAAGGGCAGCGCGTCGAGCCAGGCGGTCTCCTCGGACTGGTCGGGGCGGTGCCAGCCGCACTGGACGTGCACGGCGTCGGTGACGGGGACGCCCAGCACGGTCCGGACGGGGGCGACGTCGGCGGCGTAGTCGGCCGGGAGGTAAGCGCCGGCCACGTGCCGGGCGGTGAGGATCAGCTCCCGGCCGCCCCGGTCCAGCAGGACCGGCATCAGTCGCTCGAACAGCCCCGGTGCGCGCCGGTAGAGCGGCGCGAGCCGCGACGCCTCGCGCGGCGTGGTGAACGGGTCCCACTGGTGGATGTGGGTGTCGATGATGCCCGGGACCACCTGGGACAGGTCCACCGTCAACCTCCTGGAGCCTTCTGGCGTCGACCGCGCGTCGAGCGGGACCAGGGTGCCACGGTGCCGCTCAGGGCAGGGGGCGCCTCACACCGCGGACGCCTCGGCGGCCAGGGCGAGCTGGCGGCGCCGGTGGGTCAGGGCCTCGGCGGTGAAGACGACCAGGGCGATCCACACCAGGACGAAACCGACCCAGCGGGCAGCCGGCATCTCCTCGCGGAACCACAGGACCCCGAGCAGGAACTGCAGGACCGGCGCGAGGTACTGCAGCAGCCCGATGGTCGAGAGCGGGACCCGCGTGGCCGCGGCGCCGAAGCAGATGAGCGGCACCGCGGTGACGATGCCGGTCGTGTGGAAGGGCAGGGCGTGGCCCAGCCCGTGCCGGCCGGCCTCGGCGGTGCCGGTCAGTCCGATGACCAGCAGGAAGGCCAGGGCCAGCGGGGCCAGCACCGCCGTCTCGACGGCGAGCGACTCGACCGCGCCGACCGAGGCGGTCTTCTTGGCCAGGCCGTAGCAGGCGAAGGACAGGGCCAGGACGATCGCGACCCAGGGCGGGCGCCCGTAGGCGACGGCCAGCACCACCACGGCGACGGCAGCCACCGCCAGGGCCACCCACTGCAGCGGCCGCAGGCGCTCCTTGAGCACCACGACGCCCATGAGCACGGTCACCAGCGGGTTGATGAAGTAGCCCAGCGCCGTCTCGACCACGCGGTCGCTGGTCACGCCGTAGAGGTAGGCGCCCCAGTTGACGCTGATCGCCACGGCGGCCAGGCACAGCAGCACCATGGTGCGCCGGTCACGCAGCACCGCGCCCAGGGTCGAGCGCAGGCGCAGCAGGAGCACGAGGACCCCGACGGTGAGCGTGGACCACACGACCCGGTGCGCCAGCATCTCCAACGACCCGGCCGGCTCCAGGAGCGGGAAGTAGAGGGGGAAGAGCCCCCACATGAGGTACGCCGCCGCGCCCAGCGCCACGCCTCGTCCCACGTCGTTCACCACCGGAGCATAAGAGGCCTGTTTGGCTCGGGGAGCAGCGGGGCAGAGACGCTCCGACGGTAAAGACCCCCACCCCCCAGGGAGACCCCATGCGGACCATGCACCGCTTCCTCGCCACCCTCACCGCGCTGCTGCTCGGCCTCGGCCTGGTCGTCGCGACCGGCCCTGCCGCCAGTGCCGAGCAGGTCGAGCGCCAGATCACCATCAATCCCTCGGAGCCCAAGCCCAACAAGTTCGTCATCAAGGGGAAGATCTCCCCCAGCACCGGCAAGCGGGTGAATGCCGTCATCGAGCGCAAGCTCTGCAAGCAGGACAAGGAGTGCGGCGCGAAGTGGAGCACGTGGAAGAAGATCAGGACCAGCCCGAAGGGTCGCTACTCCGAGCGCATCCTGGGTCCGGGCAAGGGCTACAAGCGTGCTTACTACCGCGTTGCCACGAAGGAGAACGACAAGTTCTTCGCCGCGGTCTCCGACGAGGTCTTCATCTACAAGATCGTCTTCTGAGCCGGGGTCGCTGACCCGGCTACCCACGCACGAGGGCCCCACCATGTCGTCATGGTGGGGCCCTCTGGCGTGTGGGTGAGCGGACCTCAGACGACCGTCCAGGTGTCGCCGCCACCGATCAGGGCGGCGAGCCGCTCGGCGGGGGCCGCGGCGCCGGCCTCCTCGACCGCACCACGGGCGGTCGCGAGCTGGGCGCGGGCCTCGTCGTCGTACGTCGACCGCTCCACCTGGCGGAAGATGCCGATCGGCGACTGGTTGAGGTAGCCGGAGTCGGTGAGCCGGCTGATCGCGAACGCCGTCGTCGGGTCGGGGTGGTGCGCGTCGTGGACCAGGATCGCCTCCGCGCCGACCTCGGCCACCTCGACGACCTCCACGCCACCGGAGGCCGAGCGGACCAGGCCGCGCGAGCCCAGGCCGTCCTCGGCCGGGGCGCCGAAGCGGATCGGCTGGCCGTGCTCGAGCGGGATGATCGCGTCGGCCTTGGTGTCGGGGCTCTTGATCGCGTCGAACGCGCCGTCGTTGAAGATCGGGCAGTTCTGGTAGATCTCGACCAGCGAGGTGCCGCGGTGCGCGGCGGCCGCGGCGAGCACCGAGGTGAGGTGCTTGCGGTCGGAGTCGATCGTGCGGGCCACGAAGGTGCCCTCGGCGCCGAGGGCGAGCGAGACCGGGTTGAACGGGTGGTCCACCGAGCCCATCGGGGTCGACTTGGTGATCTTGCCGGACTCCGAGGTGGGGGAGTACTGGCCCTTGGTCAGGCCGTAGATCCGGTTGTTGAACAGCAGGATCGTCATGTTGACGTTGCGGCGCAGCGCGTGGATCAGGTGGTTGCCGCCGATCGACAGCGCGTCGCCGTCACCGGTCACGACCCACACCGACAGGTCCTCGCGCGCGGTCGCCAGACCGGTGGCGATCGACGGCGCACGCCCGTGGATGGAGTGCATGCCGTAGGTGTCGAGGTAGTAGGGGAACCGGCTGGAGCAGCCGATGCCCGAGACGAACACGATGTTCTCGCGGCGCAGCCCCAGGTCGGGCAGGAAGCCCTGGACCGCCTTGAGCACGGCGTAGTCGCCGCAGCCGGGGCACCAGCGGACCTCCTGGTCGCTGGAGAAGTCCTTCCCGGTCTGGGTCTGGCCCTCCTCGAGCGTCGGCACGCCCTCGATGCCGGAGCGGAACGTCGGCATGTTGAGTTCGATGGTCACTGGTGGACCTCCTGGCTGGTCGCGACGGACAGGTCGAGCTGGTCGGCGGGGATGCCCTCGGCCTCGGCGACGAGGTGGCCGATCGCCTCGGCGAGCTCGGCGGCCTTGATGGGCATGCCGTTGACCTGGTTGTAGCCGAGGGCGTCGACGAGGTACTTCCCGCGCAGCAGCAGCGAGAGCTGGCCGAGATTCATCTCGGGCACCAGCACCTTGTCGTAGCGCCCCAGGACCTCGCCGAGGTCCTTCGGGAAGGGGTTGAGGTGGCGCAGGTGGACCTGCGCGACGTCGAAGCCGGCGCGGCGCACCCGGCGGCACGCGGCACCGATCGGGCCGTACGTCGAGCCCCAGCCGATCACCAGCACCTTCGCCTGGCCGGACGGGTCGTCGACCTCCAGCGGCGGGAGCGAGTCGGCGATCCGGTCGATCTTGGCCTGGCGCGTGCGGACCATGAAGTCGTGGTTGGCCGGGTCGTAGGAGATGTTGCCGGTGATGTCGGCCTTCTCCAGGCCGCCGATGCGGTGCTCGAGCCCGGCGACGCCCGGGGGAGCCCACGGGCGGGCCAGCGTCTCGGGGTCGCGGCGGTAGGGCTCGAAGGTCAGTGAACCGTCGGCGGCCTCGTTGATGTAGGGCTGGTCGGCGTCGGCCGTCGCGAACGCCGGGTCGATGACCGGCAGCTCGGCGACCTCGGGGATCCGCCACGGCTCGGAACCGTTGGCGAGGTAGCCGTCGGAGAGCAGGAAGACGGGGGTGCGGTAGGTAACCGCGATCCGGGTCGCCTCGACCGCGGCGTCGAAGCAGTCGCCGGGCGACTGCGGGGCGACGACGGGCACGGGGGCCTCGCCGTTGCGACCGAACATCGCCTGCAGCAGGTCGGCCTGCTCGGTCTTGGTCGGCAGGCCGGTGGAGGGACCGCCGCGCTGCACGTCGACGATGACCAGCGGCAGCTCGGTCATCACCGCAAGGCCGATCGACTCCGACTTCAGCGCGACGCCCGGGCCGGAGGTCGAGGTGACGCCGAGCGCGCCGCCGAAGGAGGCGCCGATGGCCGCGCCGATGCCCGCGATCTCGTCCTCGGCCTGGAAGGTCGTGACGCCGAAGCCCTTGTGCTTGCTGAGCTCGTGGAGGATGTCGGAGGCGGGGGTGATCGGGTAGGTGCCGAGGAAGACCGGCAGGCCGGACTGCACGCCGCCGGCGACCAGGCCCCACGCGAGCGCGAGGTTGCCGGTGATGTTGCGGTAGGTGCCCGGCGACATCGCGGCGGGCTTGACCTCGTAGCGCACCACGAAGGTCTCGGTGGTCTCGCCGAAGTTCCAGCCGGCCTTGAAGGCGGTGATGTTGGCGTCGCGGATGGCGGGGACCTTGGCGAAGCGCCGGGCCAGGAACGCCTCGGTGGTGTCGGTCGGGCGGCCGTACATCCACGACAGCAGGCCGAGGGCGAACATGTTCTTGGCGCGGGCCGCGTCCTTGCGCGACAGCCCGAACTCCTTGACCGCCTCGACGGTCATGCCGGTCAGGTCGAGGGTGTGCACGGCGTAGTCGGCCAGCGGGCCGGCGGTGTCGCCGATCGCGTCGAGCGGGTTCTCGGCGTACCCGGCCTTGTCGAGGTTGCGCTTGGTGAAGTCGTGGGTGTCCACGATGATCGTCGCGCCCTTGGGCAGGTCGGCGAGGTTGGCCTTGAGCGCCGCCGGGTTCATCGCGACCAGCACGTCGGGGGCGTCGCCCGGGGTGAGGATGTCGTGGTCGGCGAAGTGCACCTGGAACGACGAGACGCCCGGGATGGTCCCCTGGGGGGCGCGGATCTCGGCCGGGAAGTTGGGCAGCGTCACCAGGTCGTTGCCGAATGCGGCCGACTCCTGCGTGAAGCGGTCGCCGGTGAGCTGCATGCCGTCGCCGGAGTCCCCGGCGAACCGGATGATGACCCGGTCGAGCTGCTTGACCTGCTTGGACACGGTGCGCCCACTCCTTCGCGAGCACGGGGTGGCCGCGCTCGTACGCCGATGCTTAGAACGTGTTCTAGTTTCGCACGGATCCTGCCGATCGGTCAGGTGTCCGATCGGCGTCCCCGGACGCCTTCGCCACTGTAGACGCGCCCCGTGCGCGTCAAGAGCGCGTCCGCGCTCCGGTCGAGCCCACCGGCGTGATCCTCGACACGCCGGGAGGGTCTGGCTTGACGTCTTCTGATGTAAATGGACTAATTCACTCGACATTGACCGGAAATGTCCGGCCCCCCCACGCAAGGCCCGATCCCGGGCTGGAAGAGAGTCACCATGACGACACCCCGTCGGCGCCGCCTGCGCGCCGCCGCCGTCCTGCTCCCGCTGTCCCTCGCCCTCGCGGCCTGCGGTGGTGACAGCGACGCGGCCGACGACGCCAACACCATCAACATCGTCGGTTTCGCCGTCCCCGAGATCGCGAACAAGGCGATCGCGGACGAGTTCACCGCCACGCCCGAGGGCGAGGGCGTGGAGTTCAACACCTCCTACGGCGCCTCCGGCGACCAGAGCCGTGCCGTCGCCGAGGGCCTCGAGGCCGACTACGTGCACCTGTCGGTCGCGACCGACGTGGCCCGCCTGGTCGACGCCGGCCTGGTCGACGAGGCCTGGGACGACGGGGAGAACAAGGGGATCGTCTCCACCTCGATCGTGGTCCTGGGTGTGCGCGAGGGCAACCCGTTGGACATCCAGGGCTGGGACGACCTGGTCAAGCCCGGCGTGGGCATCGTCACGGCCAACCCGGCCTCGTCGGGCGCTGCCCGGTGGAACGCGCTCGCGGCCTGGGGCCACATCACCGAGAACGGCGGCACCGAGGAGGAGGCCACCGAGTTCGTCGACCAGGTCTTCGCCAACGTCGTGTCGCTGACCAACTCCGGTCGCGACGCCACCACCAGCTTCCTGCAGGGCAACGGCGACGTGCTCCTGGCCTACGAGAACGAGGCCATCCTGGCCAACCAGCAGGGCGAGCGCTTCGACTACGTCATCCCCGAGACCACGGTGCTGATCGAGAACCCCGGCGCGATCCCCGAGGACGCCAGCGAGCCCTCCCAGGCGTGGCTGGACTTCGTGCTGAGCGAGGAGGGCCAGCGCCAGTTCGCCCTGACCGGCTTCCGCCCGCTCAACCTCGACGAGCCCGGCACCGCCGACCTCGCCGCGGTGGGCCTGGAGGCCTCCGACATCGAGGGTGCTGCCGACCCCGAGGACCCGTTCCCCGCCGTGCAGAACCTGCTCACCCTCGACGGCAACTTCGGTGGCGGTGACTGGAGCGGCATCGTGGACAAGCTCTTCGGCACCGGCGAGGACGGCCAGTCGCTCGGCATCGTCACCGAGGCGATCGCCAAGTCCGGCAAGGCCACCGAGTAGTCCCGGCCCCACCCCGATCCCCGACGTGCCACGAGAGAAGACAGGGAGGCTGACATGAGCGTGCAGCTCGAGCCCCGACCACCGAGCCTGACGGTCGGCCCGGCCCCACGACGGCGTACGCCCAGCCACAACCTCACCCGCACGTCGGGGATCGGGCTGACCATGGCCTGGTTCAGCCTGCTGGTCCTCATCCCGCTCGCCGCTGTCGTCGCCACGGCGGCGGCGGGCGGTCCGGACGGCTTCTGGCGGGCCGTCACCAACGAACAGACCGCCGCCGCCATCCGGATCACGGTCCTCGCGGCCTTCTCGGTGACCCTGGTCAACGTCGTGATGGGCACGATGATCGCCTGGGTGCTGGTGCGCGACCGGTTCCCGGGCAAGGCCCTGCTGGAGATGGTCATCGACATCCCCTTCGCGCTGCCGACGATCGTGGCCGGGCTGGTGCTGCTCTCGCTCTACGGCAACGAGAGCCCGCTGGGGCTGCAGCTGGCCAACAGCGGCTGGTCGGTCTACCTCGCCTTCCTCTTCGTCACCCTGCCCTTCGTCGTCCGCATGGTGCAGCCGGTGCTCGAGGAGCTGGACCAGGAGGTCGAGGAGGCCGCCGCGTCCCTGGGTGCCAGCCGGCTGACGACCTTCCGCCGGATCGTCCTCCCCGCGCTGGCCCCCGCCATCGCGGCGGGCGCCGCGCTGTCCTTCGCCCGGGCCGTCGGCGAGTACGGCTCGCTCGTGCTGCTCTCGGGCAACCTGCCCTTCGAGTCCGAGGTGACCTCGGTGCGGATCCTCAGCGCCATCGAGAACGACAACCGGGGCACGGCCGCAGCCATCGCCACCCTGCTGCTGGTGATCTCGCTGCTCGTGATCATCGTCCTCGACGTCGTCCAGCGACGGGTGGCCCGCCGTGGCTGAGCGCACCCGTCCCGCCCCCGGCCCCACGGCGTACGTCCTGCGGCTGCTGGTCGTCACCTACCTGGTGCTGCTGGTCATCTGGCCGGTCTCGCTGGTGGTGACCAACACCTTCGCCCACGGCGACGAGGCCCTGCGCAGCATCCTCGAGGACCCCGACCTGGTCGACGCGCTCCGGCTGACCGCGCTCGCCGCGGTCGTCGCCACCGCCATCAACACCGTCTTCGGCGTCACCGTCTCGCTGCTGCTGGTGCGCACGGTCTTCCCCGGCAAGCGGATCCTCAGCGCCCTGCTGGACCTGCCGCTCTCGGTCTCCCCGATCGTGGTGGGCCTCGCGCTCGTGCTGGTCTACGGCGGTCGCAACGGCTGGTTCGGCCCCACGCTGGAGGGCGCCGGCCTGCAGGTCATCTTCTCGACGCCGGGGATCATCATGGCGACCGCGTTCGTCTCCCTCCCGCTGGTCATCCGCGAGGTGGTGCCGGTGCTCCAGGAGCTCGGCGACGAGCAGGAGCAGGCCGCGCGCAGCCTGGGGGCGAGCGGGACGCAGACGTTCTGGCGGATCACGCTGCCCAGCATCAAGTGGGCCGTGGTCTACGGCGTCGTGCTGACCCTGGCGCGCTCCCTCGGCGAGTTCGGCGCCGTGAAGGTCGTCTCCGGCAACGTCCTGGGCGAGACCCGCACCGCGACCCTCGCGGTCGAGGAGAAGTACCTCAACTTCGACCAGGACGGCGCCTACGCGATCGCCTTCCTCCTCGCCAGCGTCTCCGTCCTCGCGATCGTCGTCGTCTCCCTGCTCCGCTCGCGCGAAGCCCACCGCTGACACCCCTCGGCCCTGTTGAAAGGCACCACCTCATGAGCATCGACATCACCGGCGTCTCCAAGCGGTACGGCGACTTCGTGGCCCTCGAGGGCATCGACCTGAGCCTCCCGCGCGGTCAGCTGACCGCCCTGCTGGGTCCCAGCGGTGGCGGCAAGACCACCCTGCTGCGCATCATCGCCGGCCTCGAGACGCCCGACACCGGCTCGGTCGTGATCGAGGGCAAGGACGCCACGCGGCTCCCGGTCCAGAAGCGCAACGTCGGGTTCGTCTTCCAGCACTACGCCGCCTTCAAGCACCTCTCGGTGGCGCGCAACGTCGCCTTCGGCCTCGAGATCCGCACGCACGGGGGGCTCCGCCCCCCGTGGACCCCCGAGAAGCGTGCTGGCCGGGAGCGGATCCAGGCCAAGGTCGAGGAGCTCCTCGCCCTCGTGCACCTCAGCCAGTTCGCCGACCGGCTGCCCTCGCAGCTCTCCGGAGGTCAGCGCCAGCGGATGGCACTGGCCCGGGCCCTGGCCATCGAGCCCACGGTCCTGCTGCTCGACGAGCCCTTCGGCGCGCTGGACGCCAAGGTGCGTAAGGAGCTGCGGGACTGGCTGCGCCGCCTGCACGACGAGGTGCACGTGACGACCGTCTTCGTGACCCACGACCAGGAGGAGGCCCTGGAGGTCGCCGACGAGATCGTCGTGGTCAACCAGGGCCGGATCGAGCAGGTCGGCACGCCCGACCAGCTCTACGACGACCCGGCCAACGACTTCGTCATGGGCTTCCTCGGCGAGACCACGACCCTCGGAGGGGTGGTGCTGCGGCCCCACGACATCGAGGTCGACCGCGGCCCCGGCCGGGCCGGGGCGCAGGAGGCGGTCGTCGTGCGCGTGCTGCGGGTCGGCTTCGAGGTGCGGGTCAGCGCCGAGACCACGGCGGGGGAGCAGGTGACGGTCTCGATGACGCGCACCCACGCCAAGGCCCTGCACGTCGACGAGGGCGCGACCCTCTGGCTCTGCCCCGCCGTGGGTGCGGCCACGGTGCCGTCGATGCCGTTCCGGCTGCGCGACGGTGTGGTGGCCTGAGTCGGGGCCGGTCGACGTGGACCGCGTGCGGACGCTGCTGGCCCTCGACGCCCACGAGCGGGGCGTGCTGGCGGGGTGGCTGCACGTGCTCGTCGGGCTGGTGGTCCGGGCCTCCTGAGCGGCGTACGACGCCGCTCGCAGCGTGCGGGTGCCGGTGCCGGGCGACATTCCGGGGGCGCCGCCGACCGTTGGGGGGCAATGGTCGACGGCGCCGCGCGATCCCAGGGGCTGGGTGCGCAGACCCTGGGTGTCTCGATGCTCGCCGCGGACCGCCCCGGCGCGCTAGGCGCAGAACGAACCGGTCGACCCACGGGGCGAAGCGCGGCACCACCCTTTGGTGGACGCGGTCGTCGGCGATCGGGCCTACCCTCCGAGACATGGCCCAGCGCTCCGTCCCCGTGATCGCAGCCAGGGCGTGATGGGCAGCGGGTCCCCGGCGGGCGCGCTCCCCCAGGGCTGGGAACCCGACAGGCACCGTGCGTACCCGGGGCTGCTCGGTGCGGACCCCGTGCTCCTCGATGCGTGCGACTGGGTGGCGAACCCCCTGCCGAGGGGAGACCGTCCGCCGCACCCTGCGCGGCTCGTGGTGGCGGCCGGGACGCCGGGGGTCGTGCGGTCCGCACGGGTCGAGGTGCCCGGCGAGACCGACGTCCACGTGCCGGGCAGCCGGGACGTCGTGGTCCTCTCGTTACTCGGCGGCGTCGTCGACCCCATCGACCCCAGCGACTCCGACGCTCGTCGGGTCGGTGCCGGGGACGTGCTGCTCGCCAACCACCCTGACGTCCCCGCCGACCTGCGGTGGCAGGTGCGCGATGCTTCCCTGCTCGCCGTGCGCCTGCCGGCCTCCCTGGTCGCCGACGTGATGGGCCGGCGCGACGACGCTTCCCGCCGGCCCCCGCGCTTCACCTCGTGCACGGCCCACGGGGGCCTGGGGCCTCGGTGGTGGCACGCGGCGTCGGCGGTCCACGCGCTGCTGGCCGAGCTCGGCGACGCCGGGTCGCAACTGGTCGTCGCGCCGGCCGCGCGGATGCTGGCCGCTACGGCGTTGGCCTGCTTCCCCAACGACGCCGTGCAGGTCGTCCCCCGCGAGCCCTCGCGAGCAGGAAGCGCCACGGTGCGCCGCGCCGTGTCCTACATCGAGTCGCACCCCGACGTCGACCTGACCACGCAGCAGGTGGCCGACGCCGCCTTCGTCACCCCGCGGGCCCTCCAGATGGCCTTCCGTCGCCAGCTCGACACCACGCCCACGGCGTACCTGCGCGGGGTGCGCCTCGCCCAGGCCGACGACGAGCTGCGGAGCGCCGAGCCGGGCGACGGCCGCAGCGTCACCTCGATCGCCCACCGGTGGGGCTTCACCAGCTCCAGCTTCAGCCGCCACTACCGCGCGGCTTACGGGCGAGCGCCGAGCGAGGTGCTGCGCACGACGGTCATCGTCCCGGTCCCGGTCCCGCGGGGCGTCGAGGTGGACGCGCCTCAGCGGTAGTTGGTGAACTGCACCGCGAAGTCGTAGTCCTGCTCCTTCACCAGCCGCTGGACGGCCTGGAGGTCGTCACGCTTCTTGCTGGAGATGCGCAGCTCGTCGCCCTGGATCTGCGCCTTCACGCCCTTGGGGCCCTCGTCGCGGATCAGCTTGGAGATCTTCTTGGCGTCCTCGGAGGAGATGCCCTCCTTGAGCGCGATGTCGATCTTGGACTGCTGGCCGGACTGGCGCGGCTCGGAGGCGTCGAGGACCTTGAGCGAGACGTTGCGCTTGATGAGCTTCTCCTTGAAGACGTCGAGCACCGCGCTGGCCCGGTCGTCGGCGGAGGCGCTGATCTCGATCGCGTGCTCGCCCTTCCACTCGATGGTGGCACCGGTGCCCTTGAAGTCGAAGCGCGTCGCGACCTCGCGGGCGGCCTGGCCGAGCGCGTTGTCGACCTCCTGGCGGTCGAGCTTGCTGACGATGTCGAAGGAGGAGTCGGCCACGGTGGTCTCCTGTGCTCGGTGCGGAAGGGCGGCGGATTGAGGTCGCCCCGGGGGGCTGCGCTATTGTTTCCTCCCGTTGCCGCGGGGCCAAACGGCGCCGTACGCGACATCCCGGCAGGTTGCCCGAGCGGCCAATGGGAGCGGACTGTAAATCCGTCGGCTTTGCCTTCGAAGGTTCGAATCCTTCACCTGCCACAGCACCACAAAGAGCCCCTGACCAGCAGCGATGCTGGTCAGGGGCTCTTCGGTGTCTGTCCGGCTCTGTCCGGCCGGGTCCGGCTGTCAACGGCTGGCCGCGACAAATACGCGACAAAGTTTGTCGCCAGGCTTCCCGGTTTAGTCCTTCCTGAGGAGCTTCAGTGCTTGCTGCTCGCCACCGTCGACACACCCGGCGTAGACGTCCAGCAGCACTCGGACGCTGTGTCCCGCCCAACTTGCGACCTGCGTTGGCGGAACCCCTGCGTTCAGCCACCAGGTGAGTCGCGTGTCGGCGGCCGCGAGAAACTGCCCGGAGACGGCCACGAAGCTGCCCGCTGGCGGTCATGAGAACTGCCCACTGACGGCCATGGGATCTGCCCGACACGACGTCGTCTGCCTTGCCGCGGTCCGCGG